>JAOUGQ010000434.1 GCA_029865515.1 Nitrospirota bacterium | reverse complement strand
ACCCGCAGGAGTATAATCATATATATGGTACCCGTCAATCTGGAATTTGGTTTGCGTTGTTGTATGCGTGGGTGAAGTGCGGCGGGGAATGAGAGTGGGTAAACATTACTTGTGGAGGGGCAGGTCACGACGTCAGCATTCAGTGAGTCTCTTCCTCTCGTAGATAGAGACGATGACCGTACTCATTCCCATCCGAGATTTGCGAGCTCTTTCCTGCTGTGATATACGTGTGAAAATAATGGAGGATTTCCTCCATGCCATTGAGGATCGACTTTAGTCAAAAGTGGTTTCGGGTCCTTGCTACCTTTAGCTGCACCATCTATCTGACTGGATGTTCATTTTTCGGAGGATCGTCTCAGAACTTCGCAGTCAGTTCAAACCTCATGGGCGCCACGGTGCGGATCAATGGTCAGCAGATCGGTGTCGCGCCACTCCAGTACCAGGTTTCCCGGCGAGGGGATCTGCTGGTTGGAGTGGAGAAAACAGGATACAAGAGCCAATTTCGCCAGACCTCCAGAAAGCTGAGTGGTTTGGGGATTGCAGATGTGATAGGCGGTGCAGTTCTTCTACTGCCGCTTATCGGGCTGGTCTCGCCGGGAGCATGGGAACAAGATCCTTCGGCGATGGGGGTCTCCCTTGATCCCGACACGGTCTCACCGGCTCCTGCTCCTACTTCACAAAAGTAAAATGCGAGCGCTCAGCGCACTCGTTGGTTGAAGCAAGGGCATCGTATCCTATGTATGCCGTGGGAGATGTGAGGAGGGTCTCATGAGTAGAGAGCTATCCGCAGAAAGGCCAAGAAAAAGTTGTTGCGCTCAATTGTGATTTGTCTATAATCACATTTCTCACTCGATGTTGCTGACCATAGTTGAGAGACCAACTGCTCTATCAACATTAGTGACCTATTTCGCTATACTTGGATTGGTGTTTTTGCATACAGTAGTTAGGTGCTTAATCAATTCTAACGGAGGAGGACTTATGTCGAAAAAAGTGCTTGTATTGTCCATCGCCATGCTCTTCGGTGCTCAGGCAGGTTTGGCAATGGCAGCAAATCCAGACACAGGTCCTGGCTGTGGGTTGGGGAAGCTAGCCTGGGCAGATTACAAGGGCCAAAAGGAGATTGCTCCCCAGGTGTTGATGGTGACTACGAATGGGACGGGCATGAACACTTTTGCCATTAGCTCTGGGACCTCTGGGTGTACCAACGATGGCAAGGTCATGAGTGAGCATAAGACCACGGTGTTCGCTTCATTGAATTTCGAAGCGCTCTCAGCCGAGATGGCTCAGGGACAGGGTGAGCACCTGGCTTCGCTCGCCTCCCTGATGGGTGTTCCGGCAGAGCAGCATTCGGCTTTCTTTGCCATGACCCAGGAGCGGTATACGTCCCTGGTCCAAGCCGGAGAGACTTCTCCAGTGGCGTTGGTAAAGGCTTTAAATGAGGGGATCGCGGGCCATCCAGTCCTCGCACAAGCGTCAATTCGCTAAGGCACATATACAAGGGCCCTGGCAGAGATGTCAGGGCCTCTGTTGTCTCTTTCACGCCGTGCTGGTCTTTCTTCTCGCGCTTCTAGCCTTTTTATTCGTTCCCTCTCCTTCCAATGCCCTGCAATCCGATCCTGAGGTTTATCTCACACAGTTGATCGAGCAAGCTCAAGAAAAGAAGCTTGCCGAGCAACGTGAGTGGCACCTGCTGCTACACTATCGGAAAGGACTTTGGGGAGGATATGAGAGCGAGCAGGACGATCCAGAATTTTTCTTGTCTCACAATGGGAAGACCGATCCGTCGGCTGAGCTTGCGGCGACCCTTGCACAATTCTTCTCCGCTGAACTAGTCGGTCGCTCTCGACAGCCGGCTCAATGCGCCTTCATCGCTCGGTATCACTGGCTGAAAGAGCAACTGCAGTTTGATCCGACTCGGCTTCCAGCGATTTCCTGCGAACGGTTTGATCGCTGGTACGAGGATTTCGAGGTCCAATCTATTTCTCTCATCTTCCCTTCAGCTTTTCTGAATAATCCGGCTTCCATGTTCGGCCATACCCTGTTTCGCGTTGATCAAAAGGGACAGACCGAGCAGACCCGCATTCTCGCCTATACCATCAACTACGCGGCGGAGGTGCCGCCCAACGCCGGTCTTGCCTATCCCGTGCGCGGCATCTTCGGGAGCTATAAAGGATATTTTTCAACGATTCCTTACTATTTAAAGGTTCGCGAATATCGAGACATTGAAAACCGGGATATTTGGGAATATCACCTGAACCTTTCTCAAAACCAGTTGCGACGGCTTCTGATGCATGCGTGGGAACTTGGAGGGAATGCCTACTTTGACTATTTTTTCTTCAAGGAGAATTGCTCTTATCATTTACTGGCATTATTGGATTATGCCGATCCGGATTTGCACTTGACCGATGCGTTTGTCATTTGGACTGTTCCGGCCGATACCGTCCGCCTGATTTCGTCGAAGCCAGGGCTGGTCTCACATGTCGCCTATAGACCCTCGCGCAGCACGGTGATCAAACGAAAGCGGGAGTCTCTACC
>JAOUGQ010000433.1 GCA_029865515.1 Nitrospirota bacterium | reverse complement strand
GCGATGGCCAGCACCAGAAGAGTAGGGATGCCCCTAGTCGAAATCATGTGTTCGATCAGTGTCTTTTTCCGGGTGTTGTCACCAGAGCACTTCGAACGCCATAAGGCCCGTCGGCGAGACCATTGGGTAATTCCTCTCGTGGTTGCCCTATTCAACAACGCTGCCCCTTGTGCGGGCTTGTTCGCAGTCTGAAGCCGGCCTTCTCTAACCCGGCCATGTCTCTCACCGGCATCAATCGGCTCAGAACCCTGCACATGATCCGCGTATGGGCACAACACTCAGGTGCCTCACGGTCGTAGTATATCAATGGTCCGAATAATTTTTCCCGAGTTGGCAATCACGTGAGTCTTCCATGCCTGCTTTCCTTCCCTGTGCTCTCAGTTGGGAGAGGGATGCTGAGGCTTAGCGAGGAATCCTGGAGAATTAGCGGGTATGGAGTTTTTTGGAGGCTCCCGGATCGGGAGAGCCGCTGACTCACGATTGGTTGATATTATCGGAAGAAGCCGTGACCTCCCAAGTGGGTGCGTCAGCTGAATGATCGATAGACACTGGTGAACAGGCAACGAACTCTGTCACGCGGGAATCTGTTTTAATTTTGATGGAAAAATGGGGCACTTGTGCGGACTCTGCCGCAACCTGGTCCATATCCAGTCCTGGTGACCAGGATGCCTCATTCCTGTCAGGTGGTGTGTGTGTGTCGCTATCGAAGCATGAGTGTAAACCGAACGCACAACACTTCCGGTTGTTCCGTCAATCCATTCACCGTTATCCTTCGCCGGAGCAGAGTGAGGGTTAGAAATTCCACGACCTTGCCTCTTGTTTCGAACCTTCCGCTTCCTAGCAGGTCCGTGCGTTCCGGGTTCCTGTTTGCAGGCAGATGCTGTCGGGACATCCCCCGTATGGAAGGGCCGGAACCACAATCAGGGGGACATTGACGATTAAACAAACAGGGATCTATTGATGCGTGAACCAGCGGGTGATACGGAGGTCTTCGCCGGCGGTTTTGACGAAGTAGGTGGTGGGAAGTAATTGTTGATACGAGGTATTGAAGTTGGAGGGCCTCGGCGGTCAACGCCTGCATCGCTGTTCCTGAAAACGATAGGTCTGCGGCCCCAGTTGCGCTTGTAGCCAAGGCTTCTGCTGTGCCCAGTGCCACGGCAGATGCCATGCATCGTGATTGTGGGAATACCCCTTGCGCCGCGCGCCCGGCTGGTCTTGGATGCCCCCTGGAGCCTATTTGTCATTGTACATTCTTACCCTATCTCCATATAATAATTACAAAAAAAAGAAAGGGTTATTGTATGAGTTCCGTGAAAGAACGTTTTTTAGTCGATGAGGCGGGTAATCGCGTGGCTGTGGTCGTAAGCCTTGAGGATTACCGGCAGCTTCTAGCTGCTGTGGAAGAACTTGATGCTATTCGGGCTTACGATGCGGCGAAAGCTTCGGGGGAAAAACCGATACCGTTTGTTCAGGCCGTCGCCGAGCTTGAACGCCAGCCAGAATGAGTTATGCCCTAGGCATTCTCCCACGTGCCCAGCGGGAACTGGGTGCCCTTCCGACCGAAATCTATCAACGACTTCGAGAAGCCATATTCGAACTCGCCTATGAGCCACGCCCACAGAGTTCTCGAAAGATGATTGGTCGTGAGGGATGGCGCCTGCGGGTCGGGGATTATCGGGTGCTCTACGAGATTGACGACGTGAAGCAGGCTATCACCATTGTCCATGTGGGCCATCGACGAGATGTCTATCGCTGAGGGGAGCATGGCGCCACCCTTTGCTCCAGATAGTTCCCAAGGCGTTTCACGTCCCTACCGTGCTCAGCAAGTCTGAACTTCCCCTCCCAATTCGGCCACTTTCAGTAAGATGAAAGCATAAAAATTTGCCTTTGTCCGGCATTTTTCCATCATGGGCGTGCTGCCCTAAAGATCCTATAGGGATACGTTGGTTGTCCGTCAGTTTGTATCGGGCCTCAATTATGGTTGCGTTTCAAATTGATCCCCGCCAACGACTGGCAGGGATATACGGAGATACTTTGTCAGGATGCTATTACTGATGCCTGAACCAGCGGGTGATGCGGAGGTCTTCGCCGGCGGTTTTGAAACTGAATGCAGTGGAGGGATGGCTTGTTTTTCCAGGCTCAGCTTGATTCATTAAATCTGATTTTCAATTGATATATCTTCCGTTAACCGGCTTTTAGTCCGGGATGGGTTTTGGCGGCAATCCAATACCGCATGGATTCGAATCATGTCTCCCTCGATATTGTAGTAAATGGCGAAGGGGAAACGCTTTGAAAGACAACGGTGATAGCCAAAGTTCGTTTGATGAATTCCAGCGTATACAAGAAGGGAATCAATGTCTGAAAACAGGGAGTCTAAAAAATAAGAGCCGAGCTTGGGTTCTCGGTCTTCGTAGAAATGGAAGCCCTGGATTAAATCTTCTTGGGCTTCATCAAGGATCTCGATGTTCACGAGAGCTTATTGCGAATGTTGGCTTTGGCGGTTTCCCAATCGCTAAACCTCGCCTTTCCCTCGTTCAGGCGCTGTCGTCGCTCCTCA
>JAOUGQ010000117.1 GCA_029865515.1 Nitrospirota bacterium | reverse complement strand
AAAACATCCCCTTAACTAGTCATGACCCTGGATTTTTATTGCCATGAGGCTGTGTCCTCAATGAAAAAAATGGGCCTCTGGATCATGGGATCCAGAGGCCGATTGGTGGAGGTGAGGGGAATCGAACCCCTGTCCGAGAACATTCAGCGCAACAGCCCTACGTGTGTAGCCGATGATTTGTTATTCGCAGTTACCCACGCCCACCGACCGGCTTAGAGCACCCGCTAGCCCAGCATGTTCTCGTCCGCCGCCGCTGAGCACCGGCTTTGGACCAGCCTGCAGTGTGTCGTCCCTTCCTCACCCGCAGGCAAAGAGAGGAGGGACGTCGCGGTCAATTAAGCCGCGAGAGCCAAGTTATCGTTGGCACTTAATGTTTTCCCGAAGGTTTTACGAGACTCCGAGAGCTCGACACGCTCTGTTGACCTCTTGATTCCCGTCGAAGCCAGTCACCCCCTTTGTTTTATGACTTTTTCTCTCCCTCAGTCACAGGGAGTTCCTTTATCTACCTTTACTATACCGTAAGATTCACAAGCTTGCTATTCAGGTAGCCATGAAAGAGGAAAGATCAAGCCGGCAACGACGTGCATTCTTCTTCTCCGGTGGGAATCCCGTAGCCCTTTCAAGCCCTATTCAAGGCTTGATCCCTGGCTATGCTTCTTGATGTTTTTCGTCTCCTTTGGTTTTAGGAAAAAACTTTTTGGCCATGATTTTCCGCATACCCTCCTGGTATACATGGAAGGCGATTTTCAGAACTTGGGCTGATAGTCATTGTGACAAATATAGAGGAGAAGGGGGAAGAGACATATG
Source organism: Nitrospirota bacterium (assembly GCA_029865515.1). Lineage (GTDB taxonomy): Bacteria > Nitrospirota > Nitrospiria > Nitrospirales > UBA8639 > Nitrospira_E. The sequence continues at coordinate 7,771 of JAOUGQ010000117.1, read as the reverse complement.
GCGTGGACGTTGTTGTTGGTGGCGGGGTTTTTTGAGATTGTCTGGGCGACGGCGTTGAAATTTACGGATGGGTTTACCCGTCTGTGGCCGAGTGTTGGCACGGTCGTGGCCATGGCGGTCAGTATGATCTGTATGTCTTTCGCTCTCCGTGCAATACCGATGGGAACCGCTTATGCCGTTTGGACGGGCATTGGGGCGGTAGGCACGGTTTTATTGGGGATTCTGTTGTTTGATGAGCCTAAAACGGCTGTCAGATTATTGTGTATTGCGATGATTATTTTAGGTATTGCAGGTTTAAAGTTGTCTGCTCCTTCGTGATTGAGGACGTTTACCGCAGCCTAGTTCTTCATTTTTTTGTGAATTCAGATACAAGGGGTAGCGACAGGGGAAAGTAGAAAACAGAAAGCCTTCTATAGGTTTTCTAAATAATTTCCACTCGTTCTGGCGCACCACTTCGCTAACTAGAATGATGTGGATGGACGAGAGATGCCGGGATTTCGGCCCGGCAGCCGAGCCACTTTTGTTCTGGCAAAAGTAGCCAAAACCAGCAGTGACGCACCCCCTGGCCACATCGGATAGGGCGGACGCGAACCTGAGGAGGGCAGACCAACTCGCTTCGGTCGGACAAGGCCTGCCTCTTGATGAGAGCGTCCGACCAAGGGCCCAGTCAGCAGGCGTTGGTCAAGAGACCGTTGAAAGTCTCAGGGAGTTGGGTCCTTTCCATCGTCTTTCACCGTTTAAGCGAGGTATTGCCAGCGTTGATGGTTTGGTTAAATGGAATACTGGGAGTCGGAACGGCTGCTGGCGGGTTCAGCAAGGAGTCCCCTGGATTTGAGCAAAGCAATGATTTGGTGGGTACAGTCGTCAAAATTTTCCGGTCCTGCAAAGATCAGATCGGTATCCGGCTGAGGGCCTATTAACTCTTTGGCCATATGGATGGTGATGACCGGGATCGGGTTCACCAGGGTTTGCAAGGTTTGCACGATCTGTTTGGTGGGTAATTGGAGGGCGTTGGTCGTGGAAATAACCAGGGAGCCTGTATCGGTGAGCAATCGCACCACTTCACCAAACCGTCGAATGATTTCATCCGGTTTCGTATCGACTAGATCGGCATCCAGTCCCCGTTGCAGATTCTCCGGCGCGAGAAGATAGGCATGCCGGCCTTCCCCTACTAATACGGTTTCCAGTTTGCGAGCCAAAAATCCTTTTGCGGTGGTGTCAGGCCCGGTGAGTAACACCACAGCCGCTCGATGGCCATAGCGCTGGGCCCGGTCCTCGGCTCCCACATCTCCCTTCACCCATGCGGAATCCCGTTCCCGTGCCTCCGTTCGAAAATCTTCCTGGTCGTCCTGAACCAGTTCCGTGATGATGCCGCCTCCTGCCACATCATATTCATCCACCAACACAAAGCGGCCGGTAGTTTCGAAATGTGCATAGAGATCGAATGCGATGGGAGATTTGGTCCGCAGCGTGATGTCCGCCACTTCATTGCGTTTCACGGTGGTTTGCGTGTGTCGGTCGTCTAAATTGGTGGCGTCCACAATGCGATGAATGGTTGCCACTTCGCAGGGGACTTCCCTGGTGGCCAGCCGCAAGACGTAAGGCCGGCGAATTTCTAAGGGTTTCGCTCCCAACCAGAACAGGTTGGCACGGATCCGGGTGGAGACCAACGGACGGGCCTCTTCGTGCGTGGCGATTTGGCCTCGTTCCACAAAGATTTGTTCGTCCAGAGTGATACCGACGGACTGACCGGCTTCGGCTTGCGTTGGCGGTGGATCGAGATTGAAGGCTTCGATGGTTTGGATGTTGGCTGACTTATTGGAAGGGGAAAAGACCAGTCGATCACCAATCTTGAGCTTCCCTGCCGTGATCCGTCCGACTAAAATCCGACGTGCATCGAACTTATAGACGTCCTGGATAGGAAGCCGTAAGGTCTGTTCCGCTCTCTTGGATTCCAGATGGAAATGGGCCAGAGAATCCAAGACGGAGGGCCCGGTGTACCAGGGTGTTTCCGGGCTGGGTTGAGTGATATTAATGCCTTGTTTGGCGCTTGCGGGGATGACGTATTGGGGAATCACGTTCAATTGGGTGAGAAACTCGCGATATTCTTTTTCAATCGCTTGGAACGTATCTTCCCGGTAATTGACGAGGTCCATTTTGTTGACCACCACCGTCACTTGCTTCACTCCCAGCATGGATAGGAGCAGTCCATGGCGTTTTGATTGGTCGCGCACGCCTTCCAGGGCATCGATGACCAGAAGGGCGGCTTCGGCACGGGCGGCACCCGACACCATGTTTTTCAGAAATTCTTTATGTCCCGGTGCGTCAATGATGATGTATTGCCGGCCTCCCCAGGAAAAGAAGGTTCGCGCAGTGTCGATGGTAATGCCTTGTTGTTGTTCTTCCAGAAAGGCGTCAAAGAGAAAGGCGTATTCGAATTCTTTTCCTTGTTGCTTGCAAATGGCCTGAATCTTTTCGATCTTGCCGATGGGTAACGTCCCGGTGTCGGCGTACAGACGACCTAAAAGAGTGGATTTGCCGTGGTCGACGTGTCCGACGATTACGATATTCATTCGCTCCCGGATGGCGTTGTCCGGGGGAGGGGTGTTAGGTCTGGTGGTTGGGACGGTCATCCTTACATGTATCCATCTTTGCGTAATTGTTCCATCCCTCGTCCTTCGTCTTGTGCGCGTCCTGCCCGCTCCGCCACCTTGGTGTTGCGTAATTCAATGATGACCTCATCCACATTTTTCGCGGTGGAATCAATTGGTGTCGTGCATGGGGCGCATCCCAGGCTGCGATAACGTTTGCCGGTGCCTTGATCCAGGTAGAGATGGTCCAGAAAGGGAATATTTTCTAATTTGATGTATTCCCAAATATTGATCTCTGTCCAATCCAACAGGGGATGGATCCGGATATGGGTGCCCGGAGGAAACGAAAGTTTATATTGATCCCAAAGTTCGGGGGGCTGATCGCGAAAATCCCATTCATTGTTTTTGTCTCGAGGAGAAAAATAGCGTTCCTTGGCCCTGGTGCTGTCTTCGTCCGATCGCACACCCAAAATGACCCCTGTGTAGCCCTTCTCTTCCAGCAATTGTTTTAACCCTTGGGTTTTTAAGGCGGTGCAACATTCCACTCGTCCCTTCGTGTGGTTCATCCCTTCGGCCAAGGCTTTTTTGTTTTGGCCCACGATCAGATTTAATCGCCATTCGCGTGCGAGGCGATCCCGATATTCAATCATTTCAGGAATTTTGTAGCTGGTGTCGACATGGAGTAACGGGAAGGGGACATGCCCGAAAAAGGCTTTCCGGGCCAGCCACAACAACACCGTCGAATCCTTGCCCATTGACCACAACATGGCCAGGTTATCAAAGTTTTTGTAGGCCTCGCGCAGGATATAAACGCTTTGATCTTCCAACTGGCGAATGTGTTTCATGCCGGCATCACCGCTGGGGCAGGTGGAACAAAAGGTTTGGTTTGTGGGGAATGTCCTTGGATCAATGCGGTGAGGAACGCCCCGGCTTTCCCTGAATCCAGTGTGTCCTGTGCGAGCGGTGTCGCTTGCGCAAGAGACGAGGCCAGGCCTGCGGCATACAGGAGTAAGGCTGCATTCACGATCACCCAGGCTCGTTGGTCGCCCCGCTGACGACTGCCGAGTAATTGTGTAATCAATCGGGCTTCGTGTGCCGGGCTGCCCGATCCCGGCCCGTTGATCGTAGAACTCATGGCTTGGAAGGGGCCAAATCGGAAACCGGCGTCGTCAGGGCGAAAAATCAAAGACGAAATATGTCCACTCCGTAATTCGCGAGCCAAGGAAGGCGCAGATACGGAAAGTTCAGGAAATCCTTCGACTCCCTGGATAATCAGTGCACGCTTCGCTCCGAGCATGTCCAAGGCCTCTACCATTTTATCCAGGTAGGGTGGATGGGAAATCCCGATGACTTGGGAAGCCAACCGGGCCGGGTTCAGCAGTCTGGCCACCTGATGGGACAGATTTTGTAAACCGAATTCCCGACGCAGATCCAGCAGTTTGGTTAATGGCGCATGATACCCTGCCAAATCCATATACACCCAGGGGCGTTGAGAGGCATGCTCGATCGCTTCTGCTGATGTATGGGCGATGGGAAGCTGTAAATGGCGGAGGACTTGAGGAAGATCGTAGGGGACTTGCGGGTTTTCTACGCCATGCATAAACATGCCTGCGCCAGCTGAAGCGGCCACCAGTGAGGCAGCCACTACCACATGGATGGTGTTATGTTTTTCCCCATAGAGGGGAACATCCACCATTTTTGCCGGATGGGGGAGTTGAATCGGTGGTGCCCAGTTGCGGGCCGTGGCCGTAAAGGCTGCCAGTTCGCCGATGGATTCGGTTTTAATCCGCATGGCCATCAAAAATGCTCCCACCTGGATGTCAGTGGCTTGCCCTTCGATGATGGCGTTCAGAGCGGATTTGGCCTCGTCCCAGGTCAAATCCTTGGCACCCTTAAGCCCTTTCCCAATTTTTGCAATCAGTTGATCCATGAGGTATTCCAGGTTAAAACGTCAAGACTTGATCAGCGGGAAGAATGGCTTCTTTCCAGAAGGCCTCTGTGGTTTGCACTTCATCTAACTCTGGAATCAGTTCCTCGACTTTCAAGTCAAAATATCTCAGAGAGTCTTTACACACAGAAAACTTCACGCTTCCCGTTTCTTTGGCGGTTTGCATAATTTTCGTGAGGTCCGCTTTATTCTCTTTTTTTAGAAGATCACGGACAAAGGCTTCTCGTCCTCTATAGTCGGGGGACATCGTGAGTTCTTTGATTTTGGTTGTGGTCATCCGGCCTGCCGCTTCATCACGGAAATAGGCGCTCACCTCCATGCCGCTGGCTGCGGCCAGAGTGACCCACTCACAGGCTTGGAAAAGGTTGTTCCATCCTCCACGGGTAATAATTACGGCGATTTTTTTCACTGACTGCCTCCGATACGTACTCTAGTTTGGGTCATCAATTTGGGAGAGTGAATGACCGCCTTTTCAAGGGTTTTCATGAACGATGAAGCCCACACTCGGTTTTTGTTGAACTTTTCCATCGTCCAGATCGCGGGTCATCCCCCGGCATGACAGGAGTGGTACAGTGGGTGCATCCGATGCTGGGAAAATGCTGATCATGCAATTCGTTGTAAGGCACGTTGTTGGCGCGAATGTAGTCCCACACCTGTTCCCATGACCAGGTTGCCAATGGATTGAATTTCACCAGGCCAAACTTTGTATCCCACTCAACGATGCCGGCGCTGGCGCGGGTGGGTGCTTGGTCACGCCGGATGCCCGTGATCCAAGCTGCATACTTTGCCAGTATGCGTGTGAGGGGCTCAACCTTGCGCAGGGAGCAGCATTGGTCGGGATCCCGCAACCACAAGGCCTCGCCAAATTGTGTGGCTTGTTCTGCAGGACTAAGTTTCGATTTTACCTGGATAATCTGCTCATCCTGCAACTGATAGCGTTGAATGATCCGATCCTTCACGACGTGTGTTTCAGGAAATAAAAAATCGGTATCTAAATAAAAGAGCGCGCTATGTGGATTGGCGCGTAGCATCATATCCACAAGCACGACATCCTCGGCCCCAAAACTACAGGCCAGGATCACGCTTGGCCCATATTGCTTGATCGCGGTCTCGACGATCTTCTGGGGAGCCTGGCTCTCCAGGGATTGATTCAACGCGGAAAGTTCTTCTGGCGAAGGTTTTGTATCCGTGAAAAGAGACATAACGTGGTTCCTTAAATTTCCACTTTTTCCACTAACACTCGAAAATGCCGCTCCTCGGAGTCCAGGGGTTCCTGTTCGAGCACTTTGTGTCCATCGTTTCGAAGACTCACCGGGACGTTGCGAATAGGATCACCGCCGTCCAGCCATACTTCCAACTTGTCGCCATGGTCCATCATTTCTAATTTCAATTTGGTTTTGACGTAATTCATCGGACATGCCACACCCCGGAGGTCATAGACGGGCACATCCGAGGGAGGGGATGTCTGCTCAGGAGGCGTGGTGATGGCCTTGGTTGATTCTGTGGGTCCTTGCCCCTGTTCAACGGGTGTAAGCTTGAGGTCCTGTCCAATTTGTTCCGTGACCGTCCGGCAGAGGTCCACGAATCCTTTCGTAAACGCGATCTTTCCTTGCGTCAGGTCAGCCGACGCGTCTTTGTTCCCCAGATCACCAACTGTTGCGGCCAGATTATGGTATTCGGCGGGCATGAGTCCCTTGGCGACAATCATCTTGTCAAATTCCGCTAACGTATCGGCATCTGTATTCGGATCGATTCCTTCTGTGACCAGGATAGCCTTCGCTCCCGCCACCACCGCACGGTAGGCTTTATTAATGGCAAATGCGTATTGGTGCTTTTCAGCTAACAAGCGCGCTTGGTAGAGCTCCTGTTCCGCTTCAAGGATTCGATTGTCGATCATCTCTAACGCACCACCGGCACATTCGCCGGGTCCGAGGTCCTCAACCGAAAATTCCTCATCGCCTTCCCAGTCAAAATAGAACTGTGGTTCCTCCTGATACGTGGGAAGAATGGTATAGGGGATCAGTTCATCTTTCAGTTGATTCTTCCCGGTGCGGTCAATGAAAGCCAATAGAGACTCTCCAATCTTTTTATCCCGGCGATACAGATCGATAAGGTGCTGGATGGCGGCAGGGACGTTTTTCGCAGGAACCTTCACGATGAGTTGGGCAATTTTAGCCGTTCCGTTGACCTGTCCCCCAAGGTGCAGTTCATACACTGGAGCGACATGGTTCCCAATCCGTTTGCCTACTCCATGCAGGCCAATGGTGGCAATATGATGCTGAGCGCAGGAATTATGGCAGCCACTGATTTTGACATTCACTCCTTCAAGGTCATCTGCGGTTTTTCCGGCAGGAAACACTTCTGCCAGCGCCCGGGCAAGTCCCTTGGAGGAGGTGATCCCCAGTCCGCAAGTGTCCGTCCCCGGGCAGGCAACGATATCCGCCACACCCTCAGCCCCGGGGTCACCCAGCCCATGTGCCATCAGCTCATCATAGAAGCGGTGGAGATGCAGATCGGGAATCCAGCGCACCATCATGTTCTGATTGATGGTCGTTCGAATGTTGGCGTTGGCATACCGTTCGGCGAGGTCGGCGAGCACAAACATTTGCTCGGACGTTAAATCGCCCGAGCGGAGCCTCACCGCTGCCGCTTTAAATCCTGACTGGCGTTGAGCCACCACATTTGTAGCACACCAACGGTCGAACGCTTCATGAGATGAGGGTTCTCCATTTGTGGATGATCCATTCGGGTGACTGTTGCCATTGCCTTGGGCGGATGCGTTGTTCCCGGATTTTGTCGGCATCACCAAGGGAGGATCATCGGCATACAAAGCTGGTTTCAATCCAAGTTTGGTTGCGCCCGATTGCAGCATGGCATCGTAGGTTTCTTCCCACCGTTGAGAAAACTCCTCAAACCCTAATTTGTCAATAACAAATTTCATCCTGGCTTTGCTTCGATTTTTTCGATTACCTAAATTATCAAACACTTTGAGCATCGCTTCAATGGCGGGAATCAGTTCTTCCATGGGGACAAATTCCCGGAGGATTTTGGCGATGCGAGGTGTGGACCCCAGACCGCCTCCAACGACCATTTTGAAGCCCGGTACCCCTTCGGCATTGCGAGCGGCTAGCAGCCCCACATCGTGAATGGGGGTTAAGGCGCAGTCATGTTTGCAGCCGGAAAACGCAATTTTAAATTTGCGAGGGAGGCTTTGGTTGAGAGGGTTCCGCAA
>JAOUGQ010000432.1 GCA_029865515.1 Nitrospirota bacterium | reverse complement strand
CTGATTTCTCGGTTTCATTGAAAATTTCTCAGATCGATCCTAGTCTAAGTCATTGAAATTCGCAAGAAAAGTCTTGCGGGAGTTCTGTGCTGCTTGTAAGATGTTATAGTATCGCTGTAACCTCACTCCGTTCCCTCGCATGGATCGTGTCCGCTCTCTAGAGCTGGTCAAAGGCAAGTTTTTTCCCATGAATACCCTTCGCGCCTCCCTTAAAAGGTATTTTTTGACAGGCCTGTTGGTGATTACGCCGATTTGGGGAACCATCCTTATTTTAAAAACCCTGTTCGTGACCGTTGATAGTATTCTTGGGACCGCGTTAGCGGACTTGGTCTTGCCGGATTATTACTTTCCTGGATTGGGTATTTTGGCATTATTGCTACTGATTTTTTCTGCCGGTATCCTGGCCACGAATTTTTTTGGAAAACGATTGGTCACCCGGTGGGAGGAATTTTTGGACCGGGTCCCTATCGTCCGGGGTATTTATGCCACATTAAAGTCGATGATGGACATTTTGTCCTTCAAACAAAGGGAAAAGTATGACAAGGTGGTCATGATTCAGTTTCCCAAAAACGGTCATTATTGTTTATCGTTTGTCACTGGGGAGACTCGCCAGGAAATCCAAAGTCTGGCACCTGAGCCCCTGGTTCATGTGTTTGTCCCCACATCCCCTAATCCCACCTCCGGATATTTCCTTTTGGTTCCCGAGAGGGAAATTATTCCTGTGGATATGGGAGTGGAGGAGGCCATGAAGTTAATTGTGTCCGGTGGGTTCTATTCTCCTTCTGATAAACCATCTAGCATTGAAATTGCTAGGAAACGGGATAGAATGACGCTCAAGGATCCACCAAAAGTTCAGACTCAATAAATCCAACACATTCCAACCCGGTCATTCAAACGTGAGTGGTAAAAAAAACACTGCCGCCATAATTCTTGCCGCGGGGCAGGGGACCCGAATGAAGTCCTCTTTGCCAAAAGTCCTGCATCATGTTGCCGGACGTCCTATGTTGTGGTACGCCGCAACATTAGCTAGACAAGTAGCGACCCAGACAGTCGCTATCGTGGTTGGTCATGGGTCGGAACAGGTTCAGGCATATTTAGAACAGGAAAAGATCAATTTTGAACCATTTGAGGTGGTTGAACAGGATAAACAATTGGGAACCGGACATGCCGTACAACAAGCCTATCCGGTGTTCACCCGGATGGCTTCTCAGAAACCTGACCAATTCTTGATTCTCAATGGGGATACGCCCTTGTTAACGAAAGAGACCCTTGGATCGCTGGTTGACTATCACCAGGCTGAGGGGGCAACGCTTACGTTATTAACCACGGTGGTATCGGAACCCGGGGGATATGGGCGGGTTATTCGTGGTCAATCCGGAGAGGTCTGTCGAATTGTTGAGGATCGGGATGCGTCATCGGAAGAAAAAAGCATTTCTGAGATTAATGTCGGGACGTATGTGGTCGAAGCCGGGTTTCTTGGGAAGGCCCTTACCCAATTGCGCCCGCAAAATGCCCAAGGGGAATATTACCTAACCGATATTATTGAAATGGCCGTTCAGCAAGGTTGTAAAGTCGTGGCATGGGCGACGGGTGATTTCTTGGAGACCACTGGTATTAACACGCGGGTGCATCTGGCTGTGGCCGAGAAAGAAATGCGACGACGGATTTGCCAGCGCCTGATGTTAGCAGGGGTGACGATGCTGGATCCTGACCGTGTGATCATTGATGACGGGGTAAAGATTGGAAGGGATACCAAGCTGTATCCCGGGGTGATGCTTGAAGGCCAAACTGTCATCGGGGAAGGCTGTATCATTCATGGCAATTCGAGGCTGAGCAATTCGCTGGTAGGAAAGGGCGTTTTGATCCAGGATTCATGTGTGCTCCAGGAAGCAGCCATAGAAGAGGGCGCGGTCATTGGTCCATTTGCGCATTTGCGGCCGGGCAGCCTCATTCACCGGAAAGCCAAGATTGGCAATTTTGTGGAACTCAAACAAACGGAAGTCGGAGAAGAGTCCAAGGTCAATCACTTGAGTTATCTTGGTGATACTTTTATTGGCCGGCATGTGAATATCGGGGCCGGGACCATTACCTGTAATTATGATGGATTTCGAAAGGCACGGACACGGATTGAGGACAATGTGTTTATTGGGAGCGATGTGCAATTAATTGCGCCGGTGACCATCGGGGAGGGGGCATTGATTGCCGCAGGGACGACCGTGACCGACAATGTACCGGCGAACGCACTGGGAGTTTCTCGAGTGCCGCAAATCAACAAGGAAGGCGCGGCGGCCAGGCGTCGAGCCCTATTAGCCTCCTCTGCTGCTCACGCAATGGTCAAGATTCATGGGGAGACAAAAGACTTGTCATCCCAACCAAGTCCCCCAAAATCCAAAGACCCTACATAGTGGTTTCCCTTGATGCCCGAATGCCGGGCATCTCCGCTTGGGTCCATGCTGCCATCAAGTTTTTTCAATAACTGACCGAAATGATACCTATCTTTCCATAATGAGCCATAATGTTGAGATATAAGGAGCACTAGGACATGTGCGGAATCATTGGATATGTG
>JAOUGQ010000431.1 GCA_029865515.1 Nitrospirota bacterium | reverse complement strand
AAGGTTGTGTGTGTGTGACACCAGGAAGGTGAACACCATGAACATATTCTTCATGGTTGGAGAGCACAAGCATAGTTGAAGGGAAGATTACGTCTCGCGGAGGAGCGCTCTGGCAGAGGCAATGAGTAATTCGCTAGGGACTCCATTAGAAATAGACCTGAATCTTCAAGAGACCCTCATTGTCCTTGGGTCGTCGTTGGAATTCAAAGCGTAGGGCTAGATTGTTGGTCACCGCGTAGCGTTGTCCGAAAAAAAACAGGAGCGCGTCCGAGGAATCACCCACTGGATACCGGAGATACGATCCAGAGGCCAACATTTTCCATTTCTCCGTAAAGTTCGTGATGATTCCCGCATTGATCCCTCCCCCGATCCGGTATTTTCCATCATAGGCCTTACTATAATTGGCATCGAATTCTGGAAGGGCAAACCAGACAACTCGGTGCATCCATTGAGATTCAAGCGCCAGGCCAAGTCCACCATTCAGGTTGATATTTTGGCAATACCGGCATCCATTGAATTTGACCGTATCGAACTCAACCCTGAGTTTCCATGACGGAGCCTTAATCAACATATCCACTGGGGTCAGCGAGATAATATTGGCCAGAGTCAGATTTTCGAGTCGCGTCCGATTTCTCTTGTTGTAATGGCGAACCGCCATGCTCCCCAATACGATTTGAGAATAGGGGGGATACCCTGGCTCCGGATCAAGTAAATCATGGTACCCTGCCCGTAGCGTCACTTCTCCAAAGGATTCATCATTGCGCCAACCGCCTCCGATCCCGGCTCGCGCCGGTCGATGGCCTAATTCAGGCTGAGTGGAAAACGGCGGAACGGGCACATTGGGAGACACGACATCCAGGTCACTCCGTGCGCCAAGCAGTCGATGGAGTTGGCGTTCCTCGGTACCATCCTTTTCCTCCCTATCCGTGCTGTTGTACTGAAAATAATCAATGGCAAGGTCCAGAACGAGGACTTGTCGCTTCGGGGATAGCTCTTGAATAATGGTGGAAGTCTTCACTGCCTCAGAATCATCGATAATCCCAGTCAGAACCTTTTTCTCGTTGACCGAGAGACGCTCTAGCTTGCGACGAATCGTCGTGGTTCGCGCCGGATGAAATTGAATGTCTTGGACAAACCCTGGTCGTTGGGTGAGTAACCGGACGGTTTCCGCCGGGATCGTCCAAAGGATAAATTGATCGGTGAGATGCCACTCCGGTGCCGCCACCTCCAATAGGGCAAGAATCTGATAGGCGCAATTTTCCTTAAAAAAGAAATAATCAAAATACGTCAATTGCAGTTCCCACACGTGCATCAACATGAATCGAATTTGTTCTTGATTCAACCCTAACTGGTACTCCCAAATATCCCGGTTTTCAATATCACCATATTCTTTCACTTTTAAATAATAGGGTTTGGTGGAAAACCGCCCTTTGAACCCGCCTGTGAGACCATAGACCGCGTAGGTGATCCCGATATCCATCGTAGGCTGGGCCGCAAAATTGATGGAATAGGCCAGCAACTGAGTCTCCTCGGTTTGCCCGACCTGATCAATACGCAGAAGGGTATGAGCGAACATCGAGGAGGGATTGTTCAGGTAGGATGAAGGAAAAATGAGAGTGACCCCTTTGGGATTTAATTCGCGATACCAGTGGGAAAAGTGTTCGCAATGGTAGGAAGGAAGGAGGCTCTCATCAATAGAGAGTTGAGCCTTCAACCAGTGATATCGCGCGATGAACGCACATGGGGCAGATTGGTGCAACGATCCAAATGTATCAGACGAAAAGAAGGAGCGGAGGGTGGCTTCTAGTTCAGCGTATGGATCAGTTTTCCCGTTATTTGAAAGAAAAAACTCAGGATCATCGGCCTGACTGGTATGCCCCCCTGTCAGGTTTGGACGATAATGTAAGAGGAGATGCCACTGACGCTGATCCGCCAACCCGGCTGTTCTGGCTTGGGCGATGAGTTCGGCGAGGTACCCTGATTCTCTTTCCTTTCCCGAATGAGCCTGGGCCGCAGATAGGAAATTTAGGCTAAGAACCAGCCAAACAGAGAGACCAATCAGGAAGACCGGGCAAGGATGAAGGGACCGGACAACAAACGTTTCCCTGGCATTCACCCTTTGTTCAAGGAAATTTCATCTTTTGGGGCCTGAGTGGCAGGCAGAGTTTTTGATAAGGTGAGGAGCATTTCCTCAGGGGTAACCTGCTCGGTTGGGAAAAGATCATGAAAATGGTCTTTTGTCATGACAAAAAATTCTTGATGATGGGCTTGAGGCACCTCCATTAAGGTGGCCAAAGAGGTGAGGTACTTTCCGTGACCAGACGCCATATCTTCTTTTAACCGCCAAAAATTCGCTCTGGAGAAATAGACAATCTTCTGTTGCTTTTGTAATTCACCAGGGAAATACCAGCTGCTTGGAGTGGTGGAGGAAGTAAAATCAAAGCTTTTTTCAATAGTATTTGTAAATGAACAGGATATCGAAGACAGAGTGAAAGCCGCGCCCAGAACCAATACCCTCCCCAAATGAGTTCCGATCAAAGGTTCCATTTTCTTCCCTCCCAAAAGCTA
>JAOUGQ010000430.1 GCA_029865515.1 Nitrospirota bacterium | reverse complement strand
CAGCCACAAGCCTCAACTCAAACGGTCATGGCACTCGGGTAATCTTGGACAGCAGAAGGGGGCACGATGATGAAATTCACAGAGAATTCGTCCAAAACCCGCATCAGGGCAGCAGCCTATAAGCCGGGTTTCGGCTATTTTGGACAGCAGTGACTTCGGATAGATAACTCTAGATAATCTAGGAAGAGTGTAACTAAAGGAGAAATCTTTCCGATACCACTGGCATGACAAAACATGGATGACTTCGCTCCCACAGCTAGCTTTATGGCAACTTTGGGTAAACAGGGAGGTTAACCGAATTGGTTTGGTTACCAAAAAACCAAAAGCCAAAAACAGATTATGGCTTTGAAACGAGATCGGGATTATCGCAGAGTCGGAAAGACCGCGTGGGCGGCGGCAATCGTCTGACGAATGTGCCTGTTGGTGTGGGCCGTTGATAGCAGCATGGCCTCAAATTGAGAGGGAGCCAAATAGATTCCATGATTGAGCATGCCATGAAAAAATTTAGCGTATCTTGCGGTGTCTGACTTTTTTGCACCGGCATAATCTATAACAGGTCCCTCCGTAAAAAATCCCCCCAACATGGAGCCAACCCGAGTTTGATAGTAGGGAATTTTTGCATATTTAGCAGCTTCCCCTATGCCTTCAGCTAACTCCTTGGAATTTTTTTCTAATTCTTTATAAACCCCTGGTTTTTTGAGGTGTCGGACCGTCTCTAATCCAGCTGCCACCGCCACAGGATTTCCTGAGAGGGTGCCGGCCTGGTAGACCGGTCCAGCAGGGGCAATCATTTGCATAAGATCTTTTCGCCCACCGTAGGCTCCAATGGGTAGACCGCCCCCGATGATTTTGCCCAAACAGGTGAGATCCGGAAGGACTTTGTAAAGAGCTTGTGCTCCACCCACATGCACTCTGAATCCGGTGATGACTTCATCAAAAATCAATAAAATATCATATTTTTGTGTGATCATTCGGAGCCATGGCAGAAATTCATCGATGGGAGGGACCACCCCCATATTACCGGCAACGGGTTCCACAATGATGGCACCCAAGTCCTTGGCATGTTTATGAATGAGTTTTTCCGTTGTTTTAATGTCGTTATATGGCGCAGTTAGCGTGTGGCGAGCAAATGATTCTGGTACGCCAGGGCTATCAGGTATTCCCAGGGTAGCCACTCCTGAGCCGGCTTTAACGAGCAAATGGTCGGCATGGCCATGATAGCAACCATCGAATTTAAGAATAGTATCGCGTTTGGTGTAAGCCCTGGCTAAACGGATAGCGCTCATGACGGCTTCCGTCCCTGAATTCACAAGTCGTACTTGCTCGATGGAGGGGACCGTCTTGACAATGAGCTCGGCTAATTCGACCTCCCCCGCACAGGGCGCTCCATAGCTGGTTCCCCGTTTGGTCGCACTGATGACTGCTTTTACTACTTTCGCGTGGGCATGCCCGAGAATCATAGGTCCCCAGGATAAGACATAATCCAGGAAGGTGTTGCCATCCACATCCTCCAACATGGCCCCATTTGCCTGTTTGATGAAAAGGGGATCTCCCCCAACTGAACGGAAGGCTCTGACTGGGCTATTGACCCCTCCTGGAATAACTAATTGGGCTCGCTTAAATTTTGCCCGTGATTGTCTTGTTTTCACTGAAAATTTCCTCCACGCTTTCAAGATATTTTACGATTTCTTTTCCACCTTCTTGAGTCATTAGGGAATAGGGACATTCAGGCGTCCCATCCTGCTACACCACCAATGACCTTTCTCCGTTTTTCAGATTTCTATGACCGCACCTGATCCCTCTCTGATCCTCCTTCACTTCTTCAAGCGAGATGGTTAGTGGCTCACTCGGAAAACACGAGGATCTCCAGGAGTAAGATGAGTCTCTGTCATTCATCTTCGCCGGATCTACTTGGCCGTCCGTTTGGTCGATAACCGGGTATCCGGTCATCATCGAGCTCCCATGCGTAAGGCTTTAGGCCCTTAGTCAATTTCTAGGATACCCTGCTTTCTTTTTGCCATCAGCTCCTTCTAAAATATCACTCTAGACACCATGGCCTAAAAGGCTTGCCTAGGTCCTGATCTTCAAGGCCTTTAGAGACCTTGTTCTTCCTCGATACTCATCATGAGCATGAGGCCAGACCCATAAAAATTATTTTCCGGCGAGACTTAATAAAATCCAATAGTTTCAGATGCTTCTTTTTGCCTTCTTAAAAGGAAAGGGATAGGAGTTCTGATTATCTTTTCTGTCACTTTATTTTCTACCTTTCGAACCGAACACCCCTTCTTCAAGAATTCCCCACACCGCAACTCCTCCTTTACGGCACGGAACTCCGCACAAACCATTTCCGCATCGACTACTTTGGATATTCTCGCCACTTCGCAGTTCGAATATCTGAGGAGCGATTGAAAGAAATGTATTATTTCCCATTGAGGAAATTAACGCGCTTTCACCAATGTGGTGGGCAAGCATAAATAAATTTTTAAAAATTAGTATTTATTTTTTTTATTATTTACCGAAAAAATTAGATAGTAACTTAACATATCAAAAAAGGCAGGATTTCAGCATGT
>JAOUGQ010000116.1 GCA_029865515.1 Nitrospirota bacterium | reverse complement strand
CGACCGGCGACATAGTCCACCAGGCCATGGACTCCACCCTCCGGATGATGGCGGTGAGGCGTGCGTTCGGCCACCACAATCAGATGGCTTTTGTTCCGGACGCCCAATGTCTGTTTCAATGTTCCCAGTATGACCTCCTCGATATACACATCAGGATCAGGATGTTCATTGACCAACAACCCCTCAGCTCGTGCCTGATAGGCACACATTAAAGCCAGGTGACCGGATCCTGCCCCCATGACCTCCACGAAAAATACACTTCCCATGGCCGCGCTGGTCGCTTTCAGCGACTCGATTGATTGGTTCGCCAGGGCAACAGCCGATTGCAGCCCGAGTGACGTGGTTCCGGCGATATTGTCGTCGATGGAGCCGGGAATCCCCACGACCTGTACCCCAAACCGTTCATAGATGGCGCGAGCCCCACGCATGCTTCCGTCCCCTCCCATCACCACTAACGCCCCACCCTCCATAAACGGTTTGAGATGATGGAGGGCTGCCAGTTGGACTTCCTCATCTTTGAAATCTTCAAACCGGCTACTGCCAATTGGACTGCTGGCGTGATTGCTCATGCCACGCGTGTCCTCCTCCGTCACTAACTCAATCCAATTGTTCGCCAACCCCAGAAATCCGTGTTGCACGAAATAGACTTCGAGACCCAACCGGTTCCCCGTCACGCGAAGCTCCTTCAAGGCGGCCCCGGCTCCGGCAAAATCCCCACCGGAAACCAAGGCGACGATCCGCCGGATTTGACGTGGTTTCAGCGTGACTTTTTCCCGGCGATCTTGTTCCACGGTCATCCAGGCCTCGCGGGCCACCCGCTCTCGTTCTGAAAGACCGACGGCCGTGGAATACCCTGACAACTGTCCATGCTCATAGGTGAGAAGCACGACGTTGTCCTGTCCTTCCTTATAGGCTCCAAATTCTGAAAAAGCCTCGCTAAACGGACGAGGATCCAGAAAAATTAAGAGCGCGCGCAAGGTTGAGCTGTGCGTATATAAACACAGGACTTTTCCCTGGTGGGTCTGACCCAATTGATGGAACCCATCGACCAACTCCACATAGAGTTCAAAGAACGAGTGGCCTCCCGGATAACTGTACAGCGGATGTTTAATCAGGCGCTGGGCCGTCTTCGCGTCGACGCCAAAGGCTTTGGCGGCTTCTTCGAGTTCTGGGGTTTTCTCAATACCGGTGGCCCATCCGAAGTCTTGTGATTCTAACGCACTTTCAAACGTGGCTTGAGTCGACTGGGCTGTCTCCGGAGCCAGGATGGAGACGACCCGCTCAAAGAGCTGCCGAGTATTGGGACTGTTGCTCACCATATGCACAAAGGAATCTGAATCCAGGTAATTATGCAGGTGGAGGAAGTCCAGTTGTTTTCCGACCAGGCCCAAGGTACGGGCAAGGGCGGTCCCGATGGCCTCCGCCTTGGGAATGCCCCGTTCAGGGTCAAGAACATTTCTGAACCGGCGCCCCACACGAAACTTCTTACTGTCCATTTGCGACACGCCATGTCGCATGGTCAGAAAAAGCGTGCGGCCGCTTAAATCCCGAGGCATCAACCAATACCGATCATTCCCTATGTCCAACACGATTCGACCTTCAGCCAAATTAGGGGTCATCTGGTCACGTGGCACGATAGCCACAGGGCGCCGTCGTGCTGGCTTTATCGTGGCGCCAATTGGAGCTCGCAATAAGCATGAAAGCTCGCCTTGGGCAAGGAGCTGATTCCATGCCGCGAAAAACACCAACTCATCTCCCCCGCAGGCTTGTTGAATCAGCGTGTGTCGTGCATTTTTGTATGCTGCCGCATTGGCAAAACCGCATTGAGCCTCCTGGACCAACATTCGGATTGCGGCCATGGCCTCTCGAGCACGTTCCGGGCGATCTCCGGATGAAACTGGAGGTGGAGGTAATTCCGCCCCCTCCACGGGTAGACGCCTGGCCATCGCCTCTCCATACGATAGAAGACCGTCAATGGTCACAAAATCCAGATTCTCTGTTTCTGCCTTCATCCCTCACCTCATCACCACACCCAGCCTTCAACAGGCCGAGGGTGGAAATTTATGGACAGTCCTATTGGTGCGCTCAGCCGTATTCAAAGAGGCCGACGATGAAATCCTCAACGGGTTCATTGTTTACCATTGGCTATTACTCCTGAACTCAGCACGATCCTTTCATTTGCTATACTACCAAAATTGGCGATAATTCAATATTCCAGGGAAGGAATTATGCAAAAAACACGAATCATCTGTACGATCGGACCGGCGACAGAATCTTACGAGATGTTGCGCAAAATGTATGACGCCGGCATGAACATTGTGCGGTTAAATATGTCCCATGGCACCCACGAATCCCATGCCAAAGTGATCAAGCACATTAAGACCCTCAATAAAAAGGTTCCATTTCCCATTCCTCTTCTTTTAGATACACAGGGCCCTGAAATCCGCACAGGGGACCTTCCTCTTGATCTCAATATACAACAAGGCACGATTGTGTCCATCTCCGCACGTGGGCCGCTGGATGTAGAAGAAAGTTCTATTCACATCAACTATGCCGATTTAATCGAGGCGGTGAATGTGGGAGATAAAATTACGGTGGATAACGGGTTGATTAATTTTGAGGTGCTGGAAAAAAAAGGGCGTCTCATGCGGTGCCGTGTCCTTGATGGGGGGGTGTTGAAAAGCAAACGCCATGTCAATTTGCCGGGAATCCGGGTCAATCTCCCGGCGATCACCCAAAAGGACGAAAAAGATATTGCGTTTGGCTTGGCCGCCGATGTGGATTTCATTGCCCTTTCGTTTGTTCGAGAAGTGAATGATATCCGACAATTAAAACAGCTCATGGGCCACAAAGCCGGAAAGGTCAAAATTATTGCGAAAATTGAAGATCAGGAAGGCGTTCGCAATCTGGAAGATATTATCCAGGAATCGGATGGCATTATGGTGGCTCGTGGAGATTTGGGGGCAGAAATCAATTTGGAGGATTTGCCGAATGTGCAGCGCAGAATTGTCCGGCTCTGCGCCGAATATGGCAAACGCGTGATTGTCGCGACCCACCTCCTGGAATCGATGATTCACAATCCCATTCCCACCCGGGCCGAAGTGACTGATGTGGCCAATGCCGTCTATGAAGAAGTCGATGCGGTCATGCTCTCCGGAGAAACCACAGTCGGGAAATATCCGTTGAAATGTGTTGAGCATCTGCGGAAAATTTCCATCAGAACCGAAGCCATTCCAGGGTTACAGTTTGCCAAACAGCTAAAACGGACAACAGACAAACAGCAATTGGCTATCGCGGCGGTCCAGCTCGCAGAAGACTTACACGCTAAAGGGATTGTCGTGATCACGAGAAGAGGCATCATGGCGGATTTCGTCTCAAATTGTCGTCCATTTTCCACGAACATTTATGCCTTTACCAACGGGAGTCAATCCCGTCGGACCATGACGCTCAATCGAGGCGTCTATCCCTTTCGAATCGACTTTAGCTCAGACCCTGAAAAAACGTTACAAACCGCCTTTCGGATTTTAAAAGAACGGGAACATTTCCAAACGGGAGAAAAGGTCGTAATTATCTCCGACGTGTTGGCGCAACAACGGATCGATTCCATTCAAATTCGAGCCATTCCATAAACCAATTCCGTCCGGGCAAAAAACCCCTCAGGCCTCCAGGGCATACATTTTCATGCAGCACCCATACCTTTTCATTCCCTGTTTTTAAAGAGAAAATCAGAAAATGAAGAATTGAATCACCTTAGCCTTCGCTAAGGCTTCGTCCAGAGGGCCAAGCAGGTTTGTGTTCAAAATTCAGTAAGAAGAAAATAAGGCTGACAGAAAGAGAAGCGACGAAGCTTCTCCTAACCGGCATGGGCAGGGAGAAGGGGTTAGATTCTTCGGATGGCGAGAAGGACCATGGAAATCAGCCAGCCGAAAAAGATGATATTGATGAAGAATCCTTCCATATTATTTTTATCGGCATATGTGCGAGTAAAGTTAAGTCTTTTCTTGTTTATGGAGATTCTTGGTTGTTCGTTTCACCACTATCGATTCGCTTATCAACAAGGCAAACCGCGAATCTTCGTCCTTTGATGCACCAAGAAAATAAAAAAACCAAGGGTCAATCAACCCAGATAAACAGGAATTATTGAGTGGGGAAAGAAGCGGCCTTTTGCCGGGAGGGCTGAACCGGAAGTGACAGGATACGATCCAGGAGGGTATCTGCGAGCTGTCGTTTCGGCATGCGAGGGATGTGATGCGGGTCGGTACCGGGCGTGAGGACATACACCTCATTGGTCTCATTTCCAAAGGCAGACTGCTCTCCCCCGATACAATTCGCGATCACCATATCCAGATGCTTATTGGCGAGTTTGGCTTGTCCGTGCTCAATAAGATGGTCCGTTTCAGCTGCAAAACCAATCAGACGTTGGTGCGTGCGCCTGGCGGAGAGAGCCATTAAAATATCCGGAGTCCGTTCCAGAACCAACCCTTCGCCCTGCCATAGATCTTTTTTGACTTTCTGCGCATGCACCTGTTTGGGACGAAAATCCCCTACGGCTGCCGTCATAATAAGAGTCGTGGCCCACTCAAAACGCGCAGTGAGCGCCTGAAGCATCTCTTCTGCCGTGACCACGGGTACCACTCTCACTCCCTTGGGAGGAACTAGTTGGGTGGGACCCGTCACTAAGACGACTTCAGCCCCACGCGCGACTGCTGCCTCGGCTAAGGCATACCCCATTTTGCCTGATGACCCGTTACTGATGAAGCGCACAGGGTCAATCGGTTCCTGGGTGGGACCTGCGGAAATCAACACGCGCTCCCCTTGCCAATCCGTTCGGGACTTCAGCAAACCAACTGCCGTCGACATGATGGCTTCTTCAGTAGCCAGACGCCCCTGTCCCCATTCTCCCGACGCGAGAGCACCAACCTCAGGCTCCACAATGACCGCCCCTCGATGCCGAAGAGTCTGAACATGGGCTTGGACAGCCGGATGGACCCACATTTCGCCGTCCATCGCCGGACAAATGATCACCGGGCATTGCACGGTGAGCGCAAGCGTCCCGAGCAAATTATCCGCAAGGCCCAAGGCCAATTTGGCCAGCGTGTTCGCCGTACAAGGAGCCACGACCAGCAAATCGGCTTGTTCCGTCAAGGACAAGTGCTTCATTTCCTGATGGCCGGCAAAGACATCGCTGGCCACAGGATGCCCTGATAACACTTCAAAGGTCAGGGGGGCGATAAACCGGATGGCTGAATCCGTCATAACCACCTGAACGCTGGCACCGGCCTGGGTCAACAGGCGTAAAAGCCCGACCGCCTTATAAGCAGCAATACTCCCCGTCACCCCAAGGACAATCCGCTTCCCTGATAATATCCCGTTCATCGCCTGTGTTCTCTCGGTGAGTGAATACGGCTATTCCTCGGGTTCAACGACCGTGCCAAGATGCTGAGCCGTGTCATCAATATACACACTCAACTCTTTTTTGATTTCTTGCGCATTCTCATCCGGCTGCGCATAGAGGGCCGGATCGATAGGCCGTTCACTCGATCGTTTGGCAAGGCGAATGGCCTCTTTGGCCTCCTGCCCGATCAGATAGGGAACCTGACCCTGCAGCACTTCTTCCAAAGCTCTCGAGGTCTCTTTCGTGAATTTGCTGGGCCCGTAATGCTCACTTCCCCGCACCAACTGTTTGGCCCGCTGGGCGGCAATCAACACGATCCGATACCGGGAATCAAATTGTTTTTGGTTGTGTTGGGGTAATAACGATAAGGCATCCATTGAATGAACCTCTTTCCTTTCTGTGATAAGAACATACTCAACCCATTAGTCTACACAAATTGATCCCTTCATTGCAGCACCTACCGGAATACATGAGCCGGATCGACATGGGTGGTTCGGACACGTTCAGCCACAATGACCGCTTGGAGTTCCTCGATGGCCTGCTCCAGGGTTTCATTGCGAATGGTGTATTGATATTCCGTATAGCTTCGCATCTCATCTTGAGCTTTCTGAAAGCGACGGTTCTGCTCATCCGGTGTATCCGTCCCTCGATCAACCAGACGAGCCCGAAGCACCTCCAATGAAGGGGGCAGGATGAACACGGTCACCGCCTTTTGAAGGGTTTTCATGACCTGCCGGGCACCCTGCACATCAATATCCAACAAGACATCCGTGTTTGAGCCAGCCTCTTGTTCCAATTCCTTCCATGGTGTTCCATATAATCGTCCATAGACTTCGGCATATTCAGCAAAGGCATGCTCGGAAATTTTTGCGCGAAACTCCTCTTCCGAAATAAACCGGTACTCTTTGCCATCGGTTTCGCCAGACCGTGGCTTCCGGGTGGTATACGATACCGAAAGACGAATGTCGGGCACATTCTTCAAAATATGCCGGCATAACGTAGACTTACCCACTCCGGAAGGTCCAGAGACGACAAACAACAGTTTTTCCCCAGCTAAAGACACATGTCCTCCGAGGTTTTGAAACGGCTTGATCGATTATTCTATATTTTGGACCTGTTCGCGGATCTTTTCCAATTCACTTTTCAATTCCACAACCTGTGAAGAGATCTCGGCGTCGTTCGCTTTAGACCCAATGGTATTGACTTCCCTGCCCATTTCCTGAAGGAGAAAATCCAGCCGTTTCCCAACAGGCTCCTTGGCTTTGAGAGCCGAACGAAATTGAACCACATGGCTCTGTAGTCGTGTTAATTCTTCTGTCACATCTGATCGTTCCGCCAGCATGGCGACTTCCTGAGCAACCCGATCATCGTTGACCCGTTCCCCTTCTAATAATTTGGCTACTCGAGCTTTCAGTCGATCGACGGACGCCTGCAGCGCGACCGGGATGCGTTGATGAACCATCTGAAGCCGTCCTTCAACCGTATGGAGTCGCTGCAACAGGTCTTTTTGTAAGGCCGCGCCTTCTTTTTTCCGCATTTTTTCTAAATCGGTCAGGGCACGCTGGGCTAACCCCTGGATGACCTTCGGCATGTCCTTGATCACGGTGGCCTCTTCACTTGTGGTAAACAGATCCCGAAACCCCGCCACCACATTGACATCCACCGTTCCACTCAATTTGAATTCCCGTTGCAACTCCCGAAGCGCCTGAACATACCGGCTCGCCATCGCGCGATCCAATTGCACGACTTTGTTGGTTCCGGACCCGCCGCCATTCACCGTCACCGTCAATTCAATGCGACCGCGCTCGCAAGTACGCTTCACCTGTTCTTTCAGTTCTAACTCCATACCAGAGAGGGGCTTGGGAAGACGCACCATGATCTCACAAAACCGATGATTTACAGATCGAACTTCAACTCCGACCATTGTTCCCTGACAAAGGGATTCTCGTCTCCCAAAACCGGTCATGCTTTTCATATTGGCTTTCGTTTTCCTTCCCATCCACAATCGGTATAGAGCACACAATTTTGACAATTTGGCCTTCTGGCCAAACAGACGTATCGGCCATGGAGAAGCAGGCGTTGCGCCCCTACCGTCCATTGCGCTTTGGGGAAGAGATGTTGAAGATCCTGTTCAATTTTTGTCGGATCCGGGCTTTTCGTCAACCCAAGCCGATTGGCCACCCGCTTCACATGAGTATCCACCACAATAACGGGCTCTCCCACATAGCTCCCCAAAATAACATTGGCAGTTTTTCGCCCCACTCCAGGCAAAGAGGTTAAGGCTTCCATCGTTTCCGGCACCCTTCCGTTAAAATGCTTTATCAGCGCTTGGCCACACCCGATGAGATGTCGCGCTTTATTTTTAAAAAATCCGGTTGGCCGAATGAGAGCTTCCAATTCAGCTCGATCGGCGTTGGCATAATCCTCGGCCGTGCGAAAGCGGGAAAAGACCCTAGGCGTCACCTGGTTCACTCTCTCGTCGGTGCATTGTGCCGAAAGAATTGTGGCCATTAATAGCTCAAGCGAATTTGAGGAATCCAATTCCACTTTGGCATCAGGGATGGATTGACCTAATGCAGCAAGGATCCGGGCTGCCCGTTTTTTCGCCACCGCCGGCGAGTCGATCGAACGCCGTGGAGCTTTTGTCCGAAAAGGTGGTGAGGCAAGGGCCCTCATGGAAGGATACCCGCTGAAGACAGAGAACGATGGGGTGCTAGTTCACCAGCCTTCCCGTTCAAGACACCTTCAGACTGAAGGCCACGAAGCAGGTGCGTCAGCTCCCGTTGAATCATCTGAAGAGACTCTCCTTGCAAGGCGGATCCCCCCATTCCTCCGTATCGCTGACACAAAAGTTGAATCCCTTCTTCTCCAACAAGATCCGCCTTATTAAAAAAACGCAGACAGGGAATGGTATCAAGTCCCAATTGATTCAAAATATTGTCCACGGCGGTAATATGCTGCCCGGGATCCGGCGCATGGGCATCAATCACGTGAAGCAGCACATCAGCCTCCTGCAGTTCCTGCAAGGTGGTCTGAAAGGCCGCCATAAGATCTTTTGGCAAATCCCGGATAAATCCTACGGTGTCTGTCAAAATGACATCGCCTAATCCTGGAAGATGCCATCGCCGATTGACGGTATCGAGCGTTTCAAAAACGCGGTTCTTCACGGAGACCTGGCTGTCCGTCAACGCATTAAACAAGGTGGACTTCCCCACATTGGTATATCCAATGATGGAAATAACGGGAAGCCCTCGCTTTACACGCATTTTTCGTTGCTCCTGACGACCATGCGCCATAGATTTCAAATCCCGCTCTAATCGCTGAATGCGCT
>JAOUGQ010000429.1 GCA_029865515.1 Nitrospirota bacterium | reverse complement strand
GTCACCCCTATACGTCTTTGGCCGCTCGCAGGATGCATCCTTTCAGAAATCTCGGAAAACCGTGGATGAACGCAATCATCTGCGGCTGTGGCGTGCCCCGGTCACCTTTCAGGGAATGCCTGTGTGGGTTGGTCAGATCAGCCGTGATATCGGAGTCAAACTGTCCAGCAAGACGATCGTCACCCATAAAATCGATCCGGTTGTCGACGAGGCCAGAACCTATATCGGGTTCGACCTGTTGGCGTCACAATATCTGGGGCAAGTCGGGTACGTCAGCGGGGTAGGCCCTTCAACCAGGCATACACCCAAATACAACTATACCGATGATCCCTACTTTACCGACGGACTTCGAATCGTCCTGTTTCTCAGTGAAACACCGGTGGCGTACGACCAGATCATTTGGCTGGATTGGGAACCCCCACCCGGCAAGTTGAGCAATACCAAGCCGGAAACCGAACAGCCATAGTTCACCCGCACCTTCCCTACCCTCACAGTCTCACCAGATTCTCAAATTGTCTGAAAGCAAATTATATTCAACGGCAAGGATGCCGGCTGAATCGCCAAGACATTACCGACCGTAAATGGGAGGGTGGCTCCGCCAAGACAGGTGGGAAGAGAAACCAAAAGAATTGGCCGAATGTCGCCACGTCACATCTGCGAAACGAGCAGGAACCTTGCAGATTGTTGAACGTGTAAAAATTTGAACATCGTGTGTTAGGTAAGGCCTGATGAATGCTGTGGCTGCCACGTGCACTCTTGCGTCATCCCCGCCAGTCGTCAGCGGGGATCCATCCGAAATGAAGAACAGATAGATTCCCGCTAGAAAATGTCAGGCATGACGGCGATGAGGAGAGATTTCCGCTAACACATGTCAGGAATGACCACGATGGGGATAGATTCCCGATGGATGTCATCCTGAGACCCTTCGACTGCGCTCAGGGCAGGCACCGGCGAAGCAGCGGTGCCCAGGTGGAGCAGCACGTGCACACCCTAATGTCTGAAGGGGAAACCGCTGCCTCGACAAACAAGGATTGGGAGCTTTCCCTATCGCGAGTCAACTGAATCGCGCGTATACCCGGTCGCTATCTTCATTGGTGATGAGGCAGTGACCTTGTGCCGTTTTCGTCATTGTTTTGAAATGTTTTTCAGCCGTGGCCCGGCACGCGAACCCACCGGCACCAACATAAAACCAATCGAAAGGCTCGCTGGAAAATCCTCATTTCAGCGTCAACACAGCCGATTGGGACTACGCCATCACTGGTTACGACGATCAAAACTCTGCTTCGTGGATGTCCTGAGGAATGTTCTGAGGGCCGTTCAAAGCAGGAGAGGATACGTTATGCAGATGCGCGCTCGCCGGTCCCCAGGCTACTCCCGGCGTGAGGCGTTGCCCGAGACTTCAAATTCATTCAACCAAAAGAACAGAGTCCAAGGCATCCAGTACGAACGATCCCTGGTTCGCAAATTCGAAACACTAGTAGCCCCCAGTTTTTGACTCTCTTCGGTGACTTTATCTATGAGGAGATCCACCCGAACATTATCAGTAAACAATTTTGGCCAGCGAGGAACTCCGGGGTTGTCCAGATTCCCCGTGGCAAACGGAAAGTGCTTAAACAGATACCAACCCCAGTTGGCGGCATAGATATGGGCCACCGGTTTGGTCTCCTCCGCGAATCGTTGATCATGTAAATGCTCAGGTCCGACCACCTCGACCGTCGCGCAACCGGTTATCATCCCCAAAGCAATGACAATACCAAACACCACACTCACGAACAGCAGGCTAACAGCAACGCGCCACCGCATTAGCACTCCCCTTCCGCATAAACCCGTGTTTCAGACTCGCATACGATTCGCAACACCTTAGCTCACACCCTTCAGGGCAAACAAGTCCATCCTCAGTTGGGAAATATTGACTGGAATAATAAGAACGCGATTTGGAATTGAACGGACCAATCCGGGCCATCGTCAGGACGGACGACATGTGAAAACGCTGCCAGGCGATCAGGCCCGCTTCAAGGCTACCCTAAAAGGTGCTGTGCTTGGGGTCTCCCGCGTGATACGGGTTAAGGCGTCGTTACCCTTGAGTGAGTCTTTGCGGGCACTCATGCCCCTGCCCTAGAGCGCATAGGCATCACCGTACTTCCCGGTATACACCAGCTTGGCGATATTACGGCCGAACGCCGTTTTTAAGAGATCGGGATTTTTTCCGCGATCATGGGCACAAGACCCAGGTTCTCCGCATGGTCGGCGATGACCAGGAAATTATACGGGCCCTCCAGACGCGCACGCACGCCACCAATGGTGAACTCCGCCTGGAAAATAAAAACGGAAACAAGATAACGGATATAGATTATGACAATACCGCATACGTTGAAGGGCAACTGCACTTCATTTTCTGATGTTACACCACATGAGCCGGAAAGAAGTGAGGCCAAATACGTGCCATTTGCCTGAAAACCAACTTCTCACCGGCAGCACAGTTAACCGGGAGCTCGAGGTAATCTTGAAACCCCGGTTTTTCTAAGGGAACCTCTTCATTCAAGTGTTTGTCCTTCTCTCCCTGATCCTGAACGACTGCCCTCGGGTAATATTCTAACCT
>JAOUGQ010000428.1 GCA_029865515.1 Nitrospirota bacterium | reverse complement strand
AAAGTGATCGGGACGAAGGGTTGATTCGAAGGTTCAGGTAACAGAGGTTTGCACGATTAGGCAGTTTGTCGATTTCATGATATGCTTCTAACCATTGGGAATTTGGTGGATTTTTTTTTCAGGTTGGAGTGACAGCTTGAAGTCATTCAAGCTTTTCGGATTCATTCCGATAACTCATATGTCACCCAACTGTTAAGAATTTATTATCCATAACAACAGGACCCCTTCCCCAAAAAGGCAAACCCGTTTGTAAGGCGGGGGAGCAACCTCGGGTCAGGCATGCTCAATCCTGATAGCCGGGTTGCCGAAGGAGGGATGACGATCTCCTGGATCCTCTCAGGAAGGATGTCCTTTTGGAATAAACGGATCTTTCAAGTCGAGTGGATTTTTGGGGCCTTTTCCTTTGCAGGCTTTTGTTAGCTGGCCCTTGAGCCGTGGCTCTTGGGTAAAAACATGACAAAGATAACGGATGGGCCGTTATTAAGGTATTCGAAGGTTTGTACCTTCATCATCTATCAAAAAGGAAAGAACCAATGGAAGCAAAAATCCCACAAAGCACGACCACGTTGGAATGTCCAGTCTTGAAAAAAGATTGCGAAGTTAATTTTGAAGTGAATGTGTTCCGTGGCGTGGCTCATGGCGGCGTGGAGGCCACAGCCTGCTCAGAGTTCTTGCACAACAAGGGTGTTCCAACATGCGGACAAGAATGTATTCATTCCCAGCAGGCGCAACATATTCACGAACAAGAGATTCGCAAACATCAACAAGAGCTGAGCGAAATCGGGCCGAATGTGATTGGATAAAAATACAATTGGCATGTTTTACATTGATGGCAACAGTCTTGGTCTTACCATGCGATACCACTACAACGAGAAGCATGCATGGGTAATAACACAAAAACATCAAACTAGGAGCAAAAAAATGAATGGTCAGGTATTGAAATCGTTTGTTTTCGCTACGTTACTTACATTCTTCAGTGGTGCCTTGCATGTGCCATTCGCTCTGGCATCATCCGTACCCTCAGAAAATATAGATTTAGAAATTACGGTGAAAGTCAGTCAAAAGGGGTTTGCCGACCAACAAGGGAAAATATTTGGTGCCAAAAAATTTTTAAAAATACCGAAAGATAAGGTTGTTCGGATCACCTTTGTGTTCGATGAAAATGTGGCCAGTCTGGCATACGGTGATACCCATCAGGTCGCGATTGGAAATGAGGGATGGACCAAGGAATCTCAAAAGATTTGGATGTTTAGCCAAAAAGCAAGCATCACATTCCAGAGCGGGAAAGATGGCGACCAATATCGAGCGTATTGTATTCTAGATTGCATCGGGATGGAACATTTAAATAATCTTGTGATCAAAGTTGGCTAGTGCTTCTCAAATAGTCGGACTGAAAAGAGCTGCGATTCCTTGCGCAGCTCTTTTTTTTTGTGTCTTCCCAATATAGCTGTAAAAAACCCTTTATGGATCAAAAAAATTATCTCTCCAAGAGGTATGAAAACCTAATACTCCCTTGCGTGATGTTGAGAAAACTTGATTCAAGCCACCTATGAAGCAATCAGGCTTCAGCTCTAGCAAGACATTCAGTAGTGCAGCAGTCAAGCAAGGAGTAAACTCGTTCCCAAGTAGTTTGCCATCTTGAGTCCCGATGCGATCTGACCTGGTCCACTCCACGTGACTAATTCCGGTCTCGCTATAGCGAACTAGGAAGCCCCGCTATTTGAGCGGGGAGGAAAAGTTCAGTCGGCCGGAGGCCGAGCCAGGTTGTGATACCATGGGCCGATGCCGGTTAAACGAACTAGCCATGCGGTTTACGATACGAAATATCATCTGGTATGGGCACCGAAATACCGGAGGTGGATTGTTCGGGAGGATATTCGACGACGCACGGAGGAAGTGTTTCGTCAGATTGCTGAGGACTTTGGCTTTGAGCTGGTTGAATTGGAAGTGGCCAAAGAGCCTGTGCATGGTTTTCTGAATTTTCCTCCCCGGTATTCGATTGCCAAGGTGGTGGGGATCTTGAAAAGTATTTCGGCCAGTCAGCTGTTCAGAGAGTATCCAGAGTTGAAGAAGCATTTGAGGAAGCAAGAGTTTTGGGAGGATGGGTACTTTGTTCGGACGGTGGGGGATGCGGTGACGGCCGCTGTGGTGCAACGCTATATTCGATACCATCGGCATGAGGAACACGAGGCTAAGCAAAGGAAATTGGTTTAAGGTTTTTAGAAAGCCCCGCCCTTTGGGCGGGGATCTTTACTTCCCCATAACGAGAGAGTTTGGCGCCTGCGAATCCAATGACTGCCGTGCACACCCCGAACTGCAACCATGCCAGTACTGTCTCATTCATCGGATGCCTGTCACCTCATCAAATGTGTTCCTTATCTTTCAGGGTCATGGCCATTGGAGAAATTGCTTGAGCTCTTTGAGTTTGCGGGTATTGAGAGTAACCGGTGGTTCCACATAGTCCATCCGGATTTACCACACGGCAATGCACATAGATCCAGAACGGCGGTTTGGTGGATGACCGGCGTTTACCATACAAAATTTATGGAGTAAAGGAATGCCTGAAGTGGACTGTCTTCTCTTACTTAAACCACTCATTT
>JAOUGQ010000427.1 GCA_029865515.1 Nitrospirota bacterium | reverse complement strand
AAGCAAGAAGGCTAGGGCGGTTTTTGCAAAATTTGGAAAACCACTTGGTCTTTTTCATATCCCTTCCAAAGAATGGAAGTTTGGAATAATAAGGGCTACAGTGGGTAGGGTTTCAGGGGCTTCCACAGTAACCGGGTTTTCTGAAAAAGTAACACAGACAGAGGAATGGATCGAAGAACAAATCCGCCTCCGGAAAGAGGCACGAGAGAAAAAAGATTTTCTCACCGCCGATAATATTCGGAAAGAGTTAGCTGCAAAAGGCATTATTCTGGAAGACCGACTCGATGGCACCACACGATGGAAGCGATGAATCCCCACCAACGGTGTACGGGTTTCATGCGGTTTTAGAATCTCTCCACTCTCAGGCCAGGCCCGTCCAACGAATTTGGGTCCTTCGGGCCGATGGCCGATTTTTTACCATTACAAAGTTAGCCAGGGAACGGGGTATTCCCCTTTCCGTCGAAACGCGGGAGCGATTAGATCGTTTGGCTGGGGATCGACATCATCAGGGGGTGGTGGCGCAGGTTTCCGCCAAAGAGTATGTGGAGGGAGAAGATTTGCTGGACTTGCTTGTCCGCCGGCCGGTTCCTGCCTTATTGGTCGTATTAGACCAGATTCAGGATCCGCATAATTTAGGTGCGATTGTCCGATCCGTGGAGGCGGCTGGGGGAGATGGGATTGTCATTCCCAAGCATCGGGCGGTTGGCCTGACGGGTGGGGTGGCCAAAGCCTCAGCTGGGGCCTTAGAACATGTATCCATTGCCAGGGTGGCTAACACAGGAAAATTTCTTGAAGAATGTCAGAAACGGGAAATCCGGACAGTGGCATTGGATCCGGTAGGAGTCGAATCCTATTCGGAAGTGGATTTCACTGAGCCTGTAGCGCTGGTCTTTGGGAGTGAAGGAGAAGGCATCCGCCCGATCGTCCTAAAGAAATGCGACCAACGAGTAAAAATTCCGATGTTTGGGAGGATGAACTCGTTGAATTTGTCGGTTGCCGTGGCTGTGACACTCTTTGAGGCAGTTCGGCAACGGACTCAGAAAAGCTAAGGACTTCTCAGAAATTATTTTATTTGAATCAGGCCTTCCTGAATTGCAGCATTGAGGAGTTGAGCGGCATTAGAAACCCGAACCTTCTTCATCATATTGGCCCGGTGAGCTTCGACAGTTTTGACACTAATTTTTAATCGCTCGGCAATCTCTTTATTCTTCAGTCCTGACCAGATGAGTTGAAGGATTTCTTGCTCACGTTGAGTCAGTGCCTCGGGTCGTTTTCGCTTGATGGGTGGCATGTCCAATTTTTTCGGTTTCGGTTGGTTGGTCATGAATGCCTCGGGCTTTTTATCTAGGCGATTTATCTAAGGGAGAATATCAGGTCATTTTTTGAAAGTAAACCAAAAGTTGTACGTAGACCTACTCCAGTTTAAACAACTAAGGAATGTGTGGCATTAATGGCTCACTGGATTGTTTGGCCAAGCGTCTTTATTCTGGGAACGATCATTGGAAGTTTTTTGACGGTGTGTGTCCACCGGGTTCCCAAGGGGCAATCAGTGGTTATCCCCAGGTCGGCATGCCCTCATTGTGGAAGCCAAATAAATTGGTATGACAATGTGCCCCTCTTTAGCTTCCTTTGGCTGCAGGGCCGGTGTCGAGCTTGCCACACGGGTATTTCGCCACGGTATCCCATTATTGAGCTGGCCAATGGCTTGGGATACCTTCTTGTGGTCTGGCGGTTTGGCTTCATTTGGGCAACGATCGTCTATGCGGGGTTGGTGTCGGTGTTCCTTGTCGTGTCTTGGATTGATTGGGACCACAAAATCATTCCTGATGTGATCACGTTACCGGGGATTGTGGTTGGTTTCTTGTGTGCGACCCTACTGCTCCCGACGGGGTGGGTCAATTCGCTTGTGGGTATTCTGGTGGGAGGCGGGGTTCTGTTAGCCCTTGCCTGGATCAGCCCCTTCTTGTTTGGGAAAGAAGGAATTGGGGGCGGCGACATTAAATTTTTGGCGATGGTGGGAGCATTTTTAGGGTGGAAGCAGGCCATTTTAACGCTGATGGTGGGATCAGTGGTGGGAGCTGTTGTCGGCATTGTGTTGCTTGCCACCAAGGTTCTTCAAAAGGGCCAATACATTCCTTTCGGGCCATATTTAGCGCTCGGAGGGTTGATTGCAGTTTTATGGGGATCGGAATTGTGGCACTGGTATTTTAATGGGTTGTTATAGGAAAAAGGTGAGTCCTGTTTTGTATGACCGAATGGAGTCGATTAAAGATGGAAACGGGAAAGGGATGGGATTGTTGAAGATATCTCTTTCATGCTCCAGAGGCTTTACCCTCGCCGAATTGCTCATCGTGTTGGGCATCATGGGCGTGGCCTTGATGTTGTCGGCGACATGGCTGTCGTCGCAACTCCCCAATTGGCGATTGAATGGGGCGGCCAGACAGATTGTATCCGACCTATTAGCGGCAAAAATGAAAGCCGTGGTTGAGCGGAACAGGCAGCGAGTCATTTTTCAGGACGATCACCGGTATATGTTGTTGGATGACGATAATAATAATGGGAAGTCCGATCCTGAGGAACACATAGAAGACCGCGATATTCAGGAGAA
>JAOUGQ010000426.1 GCA_029865515.1 Nitrospirota bacterium | reverse complement strand
CCGCCATTCCCGTCAAGCTGTCCCTCTTTTCGGCAGGCATCTTCTTGGGCCTGTTCTTTCTTGTCCCCCTTTTGTTGGTATTGGCTATCAGTCTGGCGAGCCGGGGGACGTATGGGGGCATTGCATGGATCGCCACTTGGGAAAACTATCAACGGTTACTGGATCCACTGGTGGGGACCATATTTCTCCGGTCTATTCTCTTCGCCGGATTGACCACTCTCGTCTGTGCGGCAGTGGGATTTCCTTTAGCTTATTGTATGGCTAGGGTTTCCCGGAAATGGCAATTTATCTTACTGACCCTCGTGATGATTCCATTCTGGACAAATTTTTTAGTGCGAACCTACGCCTGGGTGCTGATCTTTCGGGCTGACGGCATTCTGAATACCCTCCTGATTAAGCTGGGCCTCCAGGAAGAGCCACTTCCCTTGTTATTCACGGATGTGTCGGTGTTTGTGGGACTGGTTTATGGGTATCTACCTTTTATGGTTCTTCCGCTGGTGGTGGCGATTGAACGCATATCGCCTCAATTGGAGGAGGCGGCCTTTGATCTGTACGCGTCCCTGGGCGCCATGTTTCGACATGTGCTTCTTCCTCTCAGCAAACCAGGTTTTATTGCCGGCGGAGTCCTGGTCTTTATTCCTTCCTTAGGGGCTTTCATTACGCCCTACCTCCTGGGTGGGGGCCAAAAGATGATGCTGGGGACGCTTATCCAACAGGAATTCCTGGTTTCCCGTGACTGGCCTTTTGGATCGGCCCTCTCATTCGGATTGATGGGTACCGTCCTTCTCCTGTGGTTTCTGCTGGGACGAACGTCGTATGGAAGGGATTCGTCGTGAAGCGGATTCCGACAAGTTTTCTCCTGAACAGCCTGCTGGTCATGCTGTTTTTATATCTGCCGGTGTTGATCCTGATTGGCCTGTCCTTTAATGCTTCCACGATGGGAGTCGCCTGGAAGGGGTTCACGTTGCAGTGGTACGAAAAACTGATGATGGACCCGTCAATTCTCGATGCCACGGTCAATAGTGTGGTCATCGCATTGGTGTCTACAGGACTGGCCCTTATCCTTGGAGTAGGGACGGCCATTGGACTGGAAAAAAGCCAGGGAGTGCCAATGCCCTGGGTCAATATGGTCATGGTGTTGCCGTTGGTGATTCCGGAAATATTATTGGGGGTGTCGTTATTAATGGTGTTTGTGTTGTGCCAAATCCCCTTGGGGTTCGGCACTATTATTATCGGGCATATGGTGTTTAATCTTCCGCTGACGGTCGTGATTGTCAGGGCCCGTCTCCGCAAGCTGGACCCTGCCTGGGAAGATGCGGCCAGGGATTTGGGTGCCACGTCATGGGATGTGCTGACCCGCATCACGCTTCCCTTGCTGCGTCCTGCCATCTGGGGGGCGGCTCTTCTGGGGTTTACTGTGTCATTGGATGATTTTGTCGTGACATTCTTTGTCGCAGGCCCGGGGTCCACGACGTTACCGCTCAAAGTCTTTTCGATGATCAAAACAGGGATTACGCCGGAGATCAATGCGTTATCGGCCGTGATGGTGGTGGTTTCCATGGTCTGTGTGGGATTGTCGTGGCTCTTTCAACAACGGTCGACCCTGGATTCCTGAGAATTCTCGCCTTCATGAAAATCCGCGTATAATGACTATCATGAATATGGTGAATGTGTGTGTGCTGCTGCTGACTCTTGGGGTTGTGGGAGGGTGTTCGGAATCCTCCACTTCATCTGAATCAAACGCGTCCCGGCGTTCAACGCTTTATTATTTCACATGGTCGGATTATGTGGATCCGGATATTGTGGCGAAATTTGAAGCAACTCGTGGCGTTCGAGTGGTAGTGGATACCTTCAGCAGCAATGAAGAATTATTGGCAAAAGTGCAAACGGGCATGACCGGCTATGACGTCGTCGTGCCTTCGGATTTTATGGCCGGTCTGATGGGCCGGTTGGGATTGCTCGCCGAGCTGGATCTAAAAAAAATTCCCAATGTGCAACATCTGGAGCCTCACCTGCAACAGCTTCCGTTTGACCCTACCCATCGGTTTGCCATTCCCTATTTATGGGGAACCGTTGGAATTGGTTATGACGGAAATGTGGTGACGGAACCGCCAACGAGTTGGGAAGCCTTATGGGATCCTCAATTCTCCGGTCGAATCAGTATGCTGAACGATGAACGGGAAGTCTTCGGGCTGGCTCTCCGGGTCTTGGGCTATTCCTTAAATAGTGTCGATCCTCAGGCCATCCAACAAGCCAAACATAAATTGATTGCGCAAAAACCATTGGTAAAAGCCTACACGAGTGAACAATTCGATCAGCTTCTGGTCGCCGGGGAAGTCGTGTTGGCGCATGCGTGGGGTGGGCCGGTCGCCAGGGCCATGCGTGAGCGGCCGTCAATCCGGTATGCCATTCCTCACGAAGGGGGGACGATTTGGACGGATTGCCTGGCGATATTAGCTAGTTCTCCCAATCGAGCTCTGGCGATGGATTTCATAAATTATCTCTTAGATGAGGAGGTGGCGCTTCTGACGTCGCAGCGACTATTATTTGCGTCAGCCAATCGTCATGTCCGGGCTCGTCTGCCTGTGGCCATTCGCGATAATACTGCTG
>JAOUGQ010000425.1 GCA_029865515.1 Nitrospirota bacterium | reverse complement strand
CAAGAGAGAGGGTATATGCTCTCTCTATCAACAAGGAGGCAGACGACAAACATGGGAAACCTGTTTCATTCATTCAAAACGGGATCTCTCGTATTACTGTTTGGCACCATGCTTATGGCATGTGCTGAAAAACCGATCCAAGGGTCGGACGCGGCTTTGCAAGCAATTCAGGCCGCGAAACAAGCCGGGGCAACGGAATATGCTCCTGAGGCTTTACGTGTGGCTGAAGACGAGTACCAAAAAGCGCAAGAAGAAATCGTGGCCCAAGACAACACATTTATGTTGATGCGCAACTATGAAGCAGCCAATACCCTCTTAACGAAGGTCGCAGCGGATGCGGAAAAGGCCAAGACCGAAGCCATCAATAACAAGCAGCAGGCAAAAGCCGAGGCGGAAGGAGCCGTAGTCTTAGCCAAAACCTCTCTCGAGGAAGCCAAGACTCAGTTAGCCCAAGCGCCAACCGGCAAAGGAACCCAGGCCGACCTGCAAGCCTTGCGTGGCGATCTGCAAGCCGCCGAAGTCACATTGGGAGAAATTGATGCTATCATGGCCAAGGAAGATTATTTGGGCGTGAAGGCGAAAGCCGAATCGGTTCAAACCTTAGCCTCCCGCGTGAATGAACAGGTGGCACAGGCTATTCAGAAGACCGGTAAACACAAGAAGGCCTAACACATGAGAGGATTGGGCTCCGGTTGGCACCAAGCCAAGCGATTGGCAGTTTGGCTGCCAGCTGGAACCCTCCTCATCCTTTCCTACTTGTTTGTTGTCTGGTGGAACGCAGACCGCCTACCCCCTCTCTTCCCACCTCAGCTTGAATCGCTCGACCACCAGGTTTGGAGGCATGGCGCCGAAGCCTTTTATCTGGAACGGTATCGCACATTTCATCAAGGCATCGCCAACCTTCGAACGCAATGGCGGAAGGAACAATCCCGCTGGTGGCCAAGCGCCGAAACGCTGGCGATTCAGACCACGTACCAACAATTGTTGCATGAAGGCACGGCCCTTCTTGAAGCCTCCAAACACCAAAAATCCACTCGACACCAACAATTGACTGCCGTCTTAGAGGCGGAACGTCGACAAGTAACACGCTTACGCGCACTAACAGGAAATTTTGATGTTCGACGAAACTTACGGGCGCTCTCGGTGGCGGAGGGGTTGTTGAACCAGGCCGCCTCTCGAATCGAGCAAGGCCGCGACGATCAAGCCAGGATTCTTCTTCTGCAGGCCAGAGAAGGTCTTTTTCCCGTTGAGTCTCAAGCCATTGCTCAAATGGAACGGTATGGATCCGTCCCCCAACTGACTAAATGGAACCATTGGGTGACCAACACGCTGGCCTGGTCTTCCTCAACGGGTGGGACAGCCATCATAATCCTCAAGGCGACCCGCCAACTCGCGCTGTATCAGCATGGAAAACCTCTTCGCCGCTTTTCCATTGAACTCGGCTTTTCCGGACTCCAGGACAAGGTACAGGAAGGCGATGGCGCGACACCGGAGGGCCAGTTTCACATCCTCAAAAAAAAAGAGGCAGGAGCCACAAAATTTCATAAAGCCCTCTTACTCAATTATCCGACCAGCGAGCATCGTCAACGTTTTCAGGAAGCCAAGGTTCGGGGAGTCGTGGCCGCGCACCGCGCCATCGGTGGCCTCATTGAAATCCATGGTCAACAACCAAATGGGAACAACACCACCAATGGCTGCATTGCGTTGGGCAATGCGGATATGGATTTCGTCTTTCATCTCGTTAAAGAAGGGACTCCGGTGACCGTCGTCGGGGCTCTCCAATCAGACAATTGGGTCGTGAAAGCCCTTCACGACATCACGGAACATACCCGCCACAGAATAGTGCTCACAGCGGAGCCCGGTTCCCTCCGACACCGGTAACGTCGTGCAGCAGAATATAGGGTGAATTGGTGGATTCGATGAGAAATCGTCGGCTTACCGTTGCACCCGGCGCATGAACATCTGCGGTTCAACCAGCACCACGTCCTGAAGAGTGCGGAGCTTTGCGAACCTATTGAGCGCTGTGGCAATATTTCCATCCATACTCCGAAGCCATGCGGCATGGGGGGCATAGGAGAGCGGTTCACTAATAAAAAAACCGCATGTCTCCAATTCCTGGCGCCGCCCCTCGACGGGAACCGGAGACCGGAAACGAATAAACACACGGCCGGACGGCACTCCCTGCGGCCCATTCGGGCCAAGACGGTAAACCGGTGTCACGATGAGATCGGAAGGAAGAGCTAACACGGCAGAGACCTCACCCCGGCACACATTGATAACCGGATCATCAAAAGAGTACAACACCGCCTTGGTCAAAGCAGAAGGCACCGGGCCATGAATGGCGAAGCAGTCAGATTCACGAACATAGTCACGGGCGCCGCCTTCCGCTTCCACTCTCATCCTGAGAGGAAATGAGGAAAATGGATCGTTCAAGACCATCGTTCATTCTATGCAGATGTGCGAAGCAATTCCAAGCGCGAACGCATTCTTAAACAGAAGGAGGACACTCATGCTGTCATTTCGTTATGGAGGACGAAAAGGAAAATCGTTTTCACTGAAAACCGGCGAGGACCTTGTCGTCGTGCGGACACAGAGTCGTCGTCCCCTGGATGCAGC
>JAOUGQ010000115.1 GCA_029865515.1 Nitrospirota bacterium | reverse complement strand
GACACCCCTGAAGTGGTGATGGAGGGCGTGAGTGTGGCCGTGGCCAGTGCCGATATCCCCTGGGGAACCCCGCTCGCGGACAAAACGGTTCGCATCATGATGTATCCCGAAGACGGGGTGCCGGCGGGACATTTTAAAGATCAGGCCTCCTTGAACGGTCGGGTGGTGTTGACGAACCTGAAGAAAAATGAACCCATTTTAGAATCCAAGTTGGCCCCCATCGATCTGAAAACGGGTGGCGTGTCTGCCGTCATGGATCCCAATAAACGGGCGATGGCCGTGAAAGTCAACGAGATTGTCGGGCTTCCGGGTTTTGTGCAGCCGGGTGATCGGGTTGATGTGATGGCGACGTTTGAGGATCCACGGGGGAAGAAGAAAGATAATGGCGGCAATAGAGAGGAAGTGACGAAGGTGGTTCTTGAGAATACCCTGGTGTTGGCTACCGATACGCAAATGGAGAGAGCCAACGGAGAGGAAAAGCCCACTCCCGTGAAAGTCATAACGCTGGAAGTGTCATTGGAAGAAGCCGAGAAGTTGGCCATGGCCGAAAATGGTGGGAAATTACGGTTGGCCTTGCGGAGTCCGCTCAATCCCGAGGTGAAGAAAACGAAGGGCGCGGACTTTAAGGATTTGATGAGTTCACACCAACTCATTCCTCCGCGGCCTAAAGTGGCTCGCAAGCCTCAGAACCAGGTCGAGGTGATCAAAGGGACGGATCGAAAAACGATGAAATTTTAAGAGGGTCGTCGATGGTGACGCGATGATCGGCATGAAAGGTAACGTTATGAATCAGATTCATGGTTTTCCATTCAGGAGCTTGTTGATGGCTCTGGGCATGGTCCTTGTGGGCTACACGGGAGCCTTGGGAGAAGGTCTCACCACTCAGGCGGTCCAAGTGAATGAGCTTCAACGGCTCCATCTGACCGTTGGAGAGTCAAGAATCGTGGAAGCGGTGACGCCGTTTAAGCGGGCGTCGGTCGCCAATCCTGAAGTGGCGGATCAAATTGTGCTCTCCCCCAAGCAAATTTATCTTGCCGGGAAGGTCGCTGGGACGACGACTCTGACCTTATGGGGACAGGACGGGCAGGTGGCCAATGTCTTTCAGGTCCAGGTGTCTCCCGATGTGACACGATTGAAGGAACAGATTCATTCGATGCTGCCTCATGAGCCGGCTATTCAAGTGATGAGCAGTCACGATCACATTACCCTGGCAGGTAATGTGTCAAATATGGAGTCTTTGGCGAAAGCCTTAACCCTGGCTGAGCCCTATGCGCCGCAAAAAATTATCAATCTGGTTCAAGTGGGTGGCGTGCAACAGGTGATGATGGAAGTGAAAGTCGCGGAAATGCAGCGCGGGCTGATGAAGCGCCTGGGGGTCAATTTTCAACGGCAACAGAAAAATCATCGTGATTTTTCCATTGGACTCATCAACGATTTATCGACGATTGATGCCTACGACCCGTTTGCGCACACGCAATCGGCGCAAACCACGACTCTCACCTTTCCGGATGTGCGCACGCTGGCCTCGAACCTGGTGTTGGGATTCGGGATTGGCCAGGATTTATGGACGCTCTTTTTAGACATGCTGAAGCAGCATGATCTGTCTAAAACTCTGGCCGAACCGACCTTGATTGCCGAGAGCGGCCAGGCAGCGGAATTCCTGGTCGGGGGAGAATTTCCGATTCCCATTCCGCAGCAACTCGGCCAGGTGACGATTAAATTTAAAGAATTCGGGGTTGGCTTGAAATTTACGCCCACTGTCCTGTCGGAGGGGCGCATTTCCGTGATTGTGAACCCGGAAGTGTCAGAATTAGATTTTGCCAATGGCATTGTCGTTCAAGGGTTTAAGATTCCCGCGCTTACGACCCGACGGGTCAAGACCGTGGTGGAATTGGGCGATGGACAAAGTTTCGCCATTGCCGGCCTGCTTCAAGAGAATATCAAGGAAGCCGTGGCGAAATACCCGTTCCTGGGTGATATCCCGGTCTTGGGCGCGTTATTCCGGAGCACCTCTTTCCGAAAAAATGAGACGGAACTGATTGTCATTGTGACTCCTCATTTGGTGAAGCCGCTGGACATGGTGAAGCAGACCTTACCCACGGATCATTATTTGGAACCCAATGATTTCGAGTTGATGCTGATGGGATATGCGGAAGGGGTATTTCCGGAATCAAAAGTGGCCAGGCCGTCCAATGCCTATACCCTTGGCCAACCAAAGGTGGCCGGGAGAATGCCTTACCGTAAAGGTGGGATGGAAGGGATGTTCGGTCATCTGGCCCCATAAGGAAATTTGATGAAAAAGGAGCATATCATGCAACGCCAATCAATTGTGAAATCCGCAGGCCTCATCGGCCTGATTCTGGTGGGGATGACCGGTTGTGGAGTGTACCCGTTTATGCCGGAGGAGAATGGTCGTCGGCCCCAGGCGATGGGGAAAAGTGATCAGGTGCTCTGGCCGTGGGCCCCGCAGCCTGTTCATTTGAGTGAGGAATACGGACTGGCTTACCGGCAGGCTCTTGAGGGTCAGATCGTGAACCCTGCTGCGGCCAACAATATTGATCCGGTACCGGGAGCGGCCGATTCAAAGGCCCTGCAAAATAGTCTGACTCGCTATCAGTTGATGTTTGAAAGCCCGCCCTATTCCGAATTTAAACTGAAGGGTGGCTCGGCTGCCAGTAGTGCGTCAACTGGAAATACTTCGTCGGGCTTGGGGGTAGGAGGAACGACAAAATGAAGGATAAAGCTTGGAAGCCAAAACGTGTAGGGGGGGATTCGGCAGGTGCCACTCCCGGTGTGCCGGTCATTGAGCTTTCCATTCGTTCGGCGGAATGTAAGGCTACCCTCGAGGGCATGATTCGGGAGATTGAGGGTGTTCGACTCAAGGACAGTCAGGAGCCTACCGTTCCCAGTCTGGTCATTATGGAACTCGAGGACAATCCGGAGGATACCTTTTCCCTGATTCGAGAAATGGGGAAATTGAACAAAGGGACGGAAATATTCTTAACGGCTGGCAGGCTGGATTCGGTCATTTTGTTGGAAGCGATGCGTGCCGGAGCAAAGGAGTTTTTGGCTCAACCCATTCAAAAACAGGAAGTGGTCGATGCGATCGGGCGATTCCTGGACCGGGCCTCGACTCAAGGGAACAAGGCTGAGGGCCAACGAAAATCGGGAAAGGTTCTGGCCTTCTTTGGTGGGAAAGGCGGCGTGGGCACGACCAGTATTGCGGTCAATGTGGCTGCCGCCATTAATAAATTACCCAATAAACCGTCTGTGGTCCTGGTGGATGTCAACCAGCATGGTGGAGACCTTCCCCTCTACCTCGATCTTCAACCGAATCATAGCTTCCGGGATATTGCGACCGATTTGTCTCGTTTAGACCAGGCGTTTCTTATTCGTGTACTCACCAAAACCGAATTGGGCATTCAAGTGCTCCCTTCGGGGTATGACGACCTGAGTACGGGCCGATTAAGCCCGGATTGTGTGGAGGCGACTCTTCGCCTTCTTCAAGCCAGTTTTGATTATGTCATCCTTGATTGTGGACATGTGCTGGATTTAACGACGAAAAAAGCGTTGGAATTGTCGACCTTTATCCTGGTGACGTCCACCTTGATGGTCCCTGTCGTTCATCGGACCAAGCGGATTTTGGAATTGTTGCGTGGCTCGGGATTTCCCTCTAATAAAATTCGATTGGTCATGAACCGGTTTTTAGCTGCTGAACAGGATGTGTTGAAAGAGACGGAAGAAATTTTGAAGCAAAAAGCCTTCTGGCTTTTCCCAAACGATTATCCTTCGGCGAGTCAAGCGGTGAATAGTGGAAAGCCGTTAATCGATGTGGCTCCACGGTCGGCAGTGGCCAAGTCGTACATGGATATCGCCAATTCGTTCGACGAGCATACGGCGCAACAGGCGACGAAGGGATCGTTAGTGGGTTGGTTAAATCCGTTTAAAGGACGGAAAGCCCAATCCTCGCCTGCAGGCGCATAAGTAACCATCTTTTCATAGGCTCGAGGTAGATAGGGATATGTACGAATCAAAATGGGATGAAGTAGGTGCGGGCACAGGAGTTGGGGCTCTTGATCTTGGTCCGTTGAAGGAGCGACTCCATCGGCAGGTGATTGATAGCCTTGATCTGTCCATTGTGGCCAAGTTGGATAATGACCTTCTCAAGGCCGAGCTCACGAAACTTGTCCAGGAGATGCTGGAGAAGGAATCTGTCCCCCTCAGTATGAAAGAGCGGGAAAGTCTGATTTCCGACATTCAGCATGAAGTGATGGGTTTGGGTCCTCTCGAACCGTTGGTTCAAGATCAAACGGTCAACGATATTTTGGTCAACCGGGCCGATCAAATTTATGTGGAGCGTGCCGGAAAATTACAATTGACCGATGTCAAGTTTCGTGATGAAGCCCATCTCCGCAAAATTATTGAAAAGATTGTATCGGCCGTTGGACGACGAATCGATGAATCCTCGCCCATGGTCGATGCCCGCTTACTGGATGGGTCACGCGTCAATGCCATTATTCCCCCCCTGGCCTTGAATGGCTCGTCCATTTCCATTCGGAAGTTTTCCAAGGATAAATTGCAAATTTCGGATTTAGTTGAAAAGCGTTCGATTACTCCAGAAATTGCGGAGCTTCTTCGCGGCATTGTCGAGGCGCGACTCAATGTCTTGATTTCGGGCGGAACGGGCTGCGGCAAAACCACTATTCTGAATATTTTGTCGGGATTTATTCCCTCCGATGAACGGATTGTGACGATTGAGGATTCGGCCGAATTGCAATTGCGTCAGGAGCATGTGGTCCGACTCGAAACCCGCCCTCCCAACGTGGAAGGGAGAGGCGAGGTGAGTCAGCGGGAATTAGTCAAGAATTGTTTGCGCATGCGGCCGGATCGAATTGTGATGGGTGAGGTCCGAAGCGGCGAGTGTTTGGACATGCTTCAGGCCATGAATACGGGACATGATGGATCTCTGACCACGATTCACGCCAATACGCCACGGGATTGTCTGACCCGGGTCGAGACGTTGGTGGCCATGGCCGGGTTGAACCTAGCCACGAAGGCACTTCGTCATTATGTCAGTTCCGCCATCGATGTGATTCTCCAAATGACCCGTTTGTCGGATGGATCACGGAAAATGACCAGCTTGTCGGAAATTGTGGGGATGGAGGGCGAAACGATTACCATTCAGGAAATATTTTTGTTTCAACAAACCGGACTTGATGGAGAACGAAAAGTGCATGGGCAATTCAGGGCTACGGGAGTTCGCCCAAAATTCGTTGAACGATTTAAAGCGTTGGGGATTGCCTGTGATCCGAGTATTTTTGACCCAGAGAAAATTTATGAAGTGTAATACCCGTCCCTCGCGTTTTTCTCATTTTGGGATTTTCTCGTGTGCGGGATTCCGTCTCCTGGATTCGCCGGATCATTGGG
Organism: Nitrospirota bacterium; assembly: GCA_029865515.1. Lineage (GTDB taxonomy): Bacteria > Nitrospirota > Nitrospiria > Nitrospirales > UBA8639 > Nitrospira_E. The sequence goes on along the minus strand of JAOUGQ010000115.1, from coordinate 3,419 downwards.
AGGGTGTGTCATGACCGTGGCCATTAGCATTGGAATATTTCTCTCAATTATTCTGTTTGTTGAGGGAGCGTATTATTGTTATCACCAATATTTGAATCCCAAAAACCGGAATCTCAAGCGGCGGTTGCGTGGGGGATCGGGTAAACCTCAGGATCTTCAAAAGGCCAATGAAACTGCCGGGATTCTTCGACAACGGAAAATGAGCGACCTCCCGTGGCTCCAGGATTTGTTGGTGTCCATGAAAAGCTTGGGGGGGTTGGAAACCTTACTCCAACAGGCCAACAGTCAAATGCCAATTGGCGTGTTTTTTCTCTTATCAGGAGTTCTTGGAGGTGGAGGGGTGCTGATCGCCATCTTAAAAGACTATGGCTTGATTCCGGCTATCGGCTTCAGTCTAGTCGGCCTGGCTCTTCCCTGGCTCTACATTAAAAGGAAGCGGAAAAAACGCTTCAAGGAATTTGAACGGCAATTGCCGGAAGCTTTGGATTTGATGGCTCGAGCCCTTCGGGCGGGGCATGCGTTTTCCGTGGGCATGAAGATGATCGGAGATGAATTCCCGGATCCCATTGGTCCGGAGTTTAGTCGAACTGTGGAGGAAATTTCCTTTGGGATCGATGTTCCGCAAGCGATGAATAATTTAAACGGCCGGGTAATCAGTACGGATTTAAAGTTTTTTGTCACGGCCCTGGTCGTTCAGCGGGAAACAGGTGGGAATTTAGCTGAAATCATTGAAGCCATTTCTCGACTTATCCGGCAACGTTTTGAGTTGCTCGGACGCGTTAAGGCGCTTTCCGCCGAAGGCCGCATGTCGGGGATTATCCTCTTCTGTATGCCGATTGTGATGGCTTTCGTGTTGTGGTGGTTGAATGAACCCTACATCCGGATCTTGATTGAGGATGAGCTTGGGCGAATCATGGCTCTTGGTGGTGGCCTGTTAATGCTCGTGGGCGCGTATGTGATGAAAAATATGTGCGATATTAAAGTGTAAAGGGATGGCGTGATGGATCCATTGTTATTGATCAGTATCTTGGTGTTTTTAGGTGTTCTGGTTGTCGGCTGGGGTGTGTGGAGCTATACGCAATCCCGGCAAAAGGTCACTGATTGGAGCATTCGGGCTAAGGGACAGTCCCTTTCGCAAAGTGCATCACAGAAAAAAGAAGACCAACCTAGTCTGAAAGATCAGGGGATGAAGCTCCTTGAACGATTGGGCCAGGTGAATAAACCCAAAGATCAAGCCGTGACCACACGGTTGAAAGCTTCGTTGGCCTCGGCCGGGTATCGAAACCCTCGAGCGGTTGTCATTTTTTTGGGAACGCGGATTTTTCTGGCTATTCTGTTTGGACTGGCTTTTCTCGTTTTTGGTTCCGAGGTGACACAGGGAAAGGATCCCATGTATTTTCCCATCGCGTTGATTGTGGCGATGGCAATGGGATTTTACGGTCCTCAGCTTTGGCTGGGTAATTCCATCAGTAAAAGAAAAGAACGATTGGTGAATGGGTTTCCCGATGCCCTCGACCTGATGGTGGTGTGTGTCGAAGCCGGTCTAGGATTGGACCAAGCCATTTCCCGGGTGGGGCATGAAGTCAAACAAGGCCATCCCGATCTTGGTGAAGAATTTATCCTGTTAAATCTGGAGTTGCGTGCCGGCTTAAGCCGTGAACAAGGGCTTCGCAATTTGGTCAGTCGGACAGATCTCGACGACATTCGTAGTTTGGTCGCTTTGCTGATTCAGACAGACCGGTTTGGGACCAGTATTGGCCAAGCGCTTCGAGTCCATTCCGATTCCATGCGGTTGAAACGACGCCTGAAAGCCGAAGAGCGAGGGGCCCAGCTTCCCGTGAAGCTGATGATTCCTCTCATTCTCTTTATTTTTCCGGCCTTAATGGTGGTGATTATTGGTCCGGGTGCCATTAGTCTCTTCCGGAATTTAATGCCGGCCATGGGAGGGTGATTGCGGGAAAGTCACGTGGAGAGAGCCACGCAACGATAGGCTCGATAATCAATTCAAGAAAGTAGAGGAAGATGAAACATGGGATGTCCATTAGTCGAGTGTGAGCAACCGGAAATTTTCAAACTCAATATGCCCGTTCGTCCGATGGCCCTGAAGGCATTGAATGAACCCATTCAGATGAGGTGTACAATGATGAAGGCAAGCTTCCTCCTAACCCTGTTTGTGTTGTTCAGTCTGAGTGCCACTGGGTGCGCAAACAAAGAACAGTCCATGTTCACTCTCCAGGACGAGCATTACCAGCAAATCATGGAACGACAGAAGGCCGGGATCGATCCGGAAACTCAAGCCCCGGTTGATCTCACCAAAGTAATGAACGAAGAAGATTATGAAAAGCTGGGAGACGCTCATTTGCAGCAAGGCGATTTCAAAACGGCAAAAATTCAATATGAAAAGGTGTTGCAGGCGTCTCCGGAACATATCCCTGCGCGCTATAAGCTGGCGGTGATCTATTTGGAAAAGGGATCGGCTCAGGACGCCTATAATCAATTTCATCAAATCTTGGATTATGATTTGAATTTTGCTCCAGCCTACGAGGGGATGGGGCGGGCTCTGCTGAAGATGGAACGGGACCAGGAAGCGGAGCAGGAGTTCCAGGCGGCTCTGTTATATGATGGGGAATTGTGGACGTCCAAGAATTATCTTGGCATCGTGGCTGACCGTCGCCATGACCATAAAGAGGCCATCCACCTGTATGAAGTCGCGTTGCAAAAGAAGTCCGATGATCCCTCCATTTTGAATAATTTAGGGATGGCGTACTATTTGGATTCCCAATACGAAGACGCCGTTCGAACCTTTCAACGCGCTATTCAGGTTGGTGGGTCAAACGACAAGATTTCGAATAACCTCGGATTGGCTTTGACGAAACTTGGACATTTTGACCTGGCTTACGATGCCTATGCCCGAGGAATGGATTCGGCCAAGGCCTATAATAATTTGGGAGTGGCATTTCTGGAAGACGGGAAGTTTGCCCGGGCTTCCCGCTGTTTTGAGAAAGCGATTGAAACCCAACCGACGTTCTATGAAAAGGCCAATGAGAATCTATCGCTCAGCAATCGGATGCTGTCGAAACTCCCTATCACTCAGCAACAAACGTTGATGCGTCGGGAGCCCTCTTGCTTGTCAGGTGGAGGTTGAACGATCTCATCGATCGGTTCGTGATGTCCTAACCAGAGGAATTGTCGGGTTACGCTAGGCTAACCCGACCGGCATCACTCCCTGCCGTGCCCCTTGCAGCTTCCTGTAGGTCGGGTGAGGCCGTCCTCGGCCGTAACCCGACCCTTTCCCCCCCCTTAACCCGACATGGTTTTCTCATGCGATACCGGCGTGCCTTCCTTCCTGGCGGTTCGCTTTTCTTCACGGTGGTGACGAAGAAATGGTGACCGCTGTTTCTTCCTTCGGTTGCGGTAGT
>JAOUGQ010000424.1 GCA_029865515.1 Nitrospirota bacterium | reverse complement strand
GATGCCACCATCATCAGTGCGCCCAGTTCGACAAAGAATCGGCAGAAAGAGCGGGATCCCGAGATGCATCAGACCAAGAAGGGCAACCAGTGGTACTTCGGCATGAAGGCGCATATCGGTGTGGATAGCCAGACCAAGCTGATTCATTCGGTAGCGGCCACGGCGGCGAATGTGCATGACAGCCAGGTGTTACCGGAGTTGCTGCATGGCCAGGAGACGCGGGTATGGGGCGATGCGGCCTACAGCGGGCAATGCGACGTCATTCGGCAGCACGCGCCCAAGGCCAAGAGTTTCGTCCAGACCAAAGCCCATCGCCATCGACCGCTGAGCGAGGCGCAGCGGGCCAGGAACCGCACGAAGTCGAAGGTTCGGGCGAAGGTCGAACATGCGTTCTTGGTGATCAAGCGCATCTTCGGCTGGACCAAAGTCCGCTATCGTGGGCTGGCAAAGAACACTCACTGGCTCCAGATCAGCTGCGGGTTGGCGAATCTGTACGTGGCACGGCGACGCCTGTTGGCGGGAGTCTAGCGAATGGGGGTGCGAACGAGGTTCCGGGCGGCCCGACACCGGGCAAACCCCAAGAACCACACTCCCGGGCCAGCGAATTTCCAGCTGAGGACCCATGTTGATCCATTCAGAAACCGCCTTCTTTGTGTAAACGTGAATTAATCAGACGTTCCTTAGAAGGAAGGCGCAACTCCTGGGGAATGTCGCTTTGGGTTTGATATGGTCATACGATCGAACAACCTGATCGCCGCCGGTCAAGTACTTCGGCTTGGGGTCGCGACTTGCCGGTCACTTCCGACAGCATTTGTCCAATCACGTCTAAAGTTCTACGCAATATATATTCCTTGACTCCTGTACCCATTGCGCCCAGGGTGATCTTGTCAGGTGTGAAGCCCCGCTGGCTGTCCTATCTCTCGCGCTTCCTGATCCTTCCCAGCGTGACCGATTCCCCAGTCTCCGCCGCGTTTACATCACAGTCTCTCTGACTTGCTGCTCGTCTGGTGCGATGGCCTGCTGATGGAGGCGGCCAGGACCCCGTCCGTGCCGCAGAGGACTCATCGATTCACATCCGCATTCCATCAGAGAGGAGCAACCATGCTCTATTACGCACTGATGTTCCTGGTTATCGGTTTGATCGCCGGCGCGCTGAATCTCGTCGGGTTTTCGACGGTCGTGGTTCAGATTTCGTGGATTCTGGTCTTAGCCGGGAGCCTGGTATTGCTGGCGATTCATGTAATCATGGGACGCACGACTCGACTGGTGTGACCGAGGGGTGATGGGTCGTCTGCATGGTTTCCACCATGACGACCCGGTCCCTACGTCAAGTTCGATCCTCAATAAGGAGGGCAATGCGATGAATGCTGAACAACTCAAAGGGAAGTGGATGCAGTTCAAAGGTGACTTGAAAGAGAAGTGGGGCAAGTTTACGGACAATGATCTCCAGGCGATTGGCGGGAACTACGACCGATTTGTCGCCAAAGCACAGGAACGGTATGGCGACAAGAAACGTGAGCTGATGAAGTGGGCGGATCAGTGGTACCACAAGGCTCCACCGGCCAAGACGGGGAAAAAGATTCAGTAACCAGAATCGATCAATAAGAGATGTCGAATACTGTTTTGACAACAAGGAGATGAGGCTATGAACACAATCTTACGCTGGGATCCGATGAGCAGAACGCGATGGAATCCATTCAAAGATCGGGATGACCTGGAGAGCCGTTTGGCGACACTGTTTGCCGGACGGGAAGCGACGGGCAATGGGGGACAGGAAGCCCTGACGGTGACTCAATGGTCGCCGTTGGTAGATATTCTGGAGGATGAGAAGGAGTATCTCATCAAGGCTGAGTTGCCCGAAATGAAGAAAGAAGATGTGCGTCTCACGGTGGAGAACGATGTCCTGGCGATTTCCGGCGAGCGAAAATTCGAGAGGGAAGAACAGAACAAAAAATATCACCGGGTGGAGCGTGCCTACGGGAGCTTCGTGCGCAGCTTCTCCCTTCCGGAGGATTCAGACGGGAGCAAGGTGACTGCCGACCTCAACGACGGCATGCTCCAGGTGCATCTCCCGAAATCGGTGAAGGCGAAGCCGAAAGCCATTGAGATCCAGGTTGGCTAGTGTCGTGTTGATCGGCGGGGGGCGTCAGAGGGAGACATCCTTACGAATAGCGGTTCGGGAGACTGCCTGGCGTTCCCTGCACACCATGTCCTTCGAGGCAGTGAATCGATCGGAGTATTGTGAAGGTTGCTCAATCGCCGATGTCGTTTCTCAAGCGGCGGCGGAAAGAATAGGGCCATGAAAAACATGGGGGGCGGCGTAGTCACAGTGTGATGGGTCCAGTAGATCGTATGGGGCGATTCCCAATCGAGTATCGCGCGAGCCATTTGGCTCTGGCTCTGAGTAATTTGTTCCCAGGTCTCTTTTTTTGCTCGATTGAAGTGTCTTTTCGTCCTCCTGCCCCTTGACAGATACGAAACTTCGCTCCTGTTGCAGAGAGCTCTCATCCCCAGAAATGTGTTGAACCTGTGGATAACCATTGGATTGATGGTGGGGATCTGGAAGTTCGTGTGGTTCGTCTAAATTGTGTCAAGTCCTATTTCTAGGAATATGCAAGA
>JAOUGQ010000423.1 GCA_029865515.1 Nitrospirota bacterium | reverse complement strand
GATAAGGGCCGTCCCGGCCAAAACCCCTAGTATTCCCACGAACGAAGTCTGGGGCACTTCCCCTTCCTGCTCAGTTGATTGAAAGGCTCCGGCCAGCTCTTCTGGGAGTGTTGAATAATTATTTTGGGGCTGTCGTAGATAACGAATATTATCTATGATGGTTCATGGGCTTAAAGCGTTGTAAATTAAGCGAGAAAACACAGAGGAAGCTTCTCGAGTTTTTTGTACTGGAAGTCACGGCCCGGGCCGCAGCGGACCTCTTGGGTCTTCAGGCTAATACGACGACGCTGTTTTATCGCAAGCTTCGTGTCATCATCGCAGAGAAACTCGAGCATGAAGCCTCAGAGCTAGCCGGCGAGATTGAGTTAGATGAAAGTTATTTTGGTGGAGTGCGGAAAGGGAAGCGCGGCCGGGGCGCGGCGGGGAAAGTTCCCGTGTTTGGCCTCCTAAAGCGGGGAGGGAAAGTCTATACGCAGATTATTGATAACACGCGCACTGACACGCTGATGCCGATTATTCGCAGAAAAATCGAGCCTGATAGCATTGTGTACACTGATAGTTATCGCTCATACAACGCGCTAGACATCTCAGAATTCAAGCACTATCGAATCAACCATTCAACAGTATTCGCCGACGGGCGCAACCATATCAACGGGATTGAAAATTTCTGGAATCAAGCCAAACGCATCTTGCGCAAATACAACGGCATTCCGGCCAAGCAATTCTATTGGTTCTTGAAAGAGTCCGAGTTTCGATTTAATTATGGATCCCATCGCCACCAATGTAGCATCCTGAAAAAGTGGTGTGATTTGTGACTTATCTACGACAGCCCCAATATAAAAGAAGAGCCCCCTCACGGTTTTGAAAGAAAAATGTTGAAGGACGACTTACAGTCACTGCGTTCTGGGCATTGGCCAACCCTACTTGGTGCATGGCTACATTTTGAAATCAGTTTTATGGTGTGGCTGCTCATTGGGGCCATGGGTATTGCCATATCTGATGAATTTTCCCTCTCAGCCTCTCAAAAGGGCCTATTAGTTGGTATCCCATTGTTAGGCGGTGCGTTGCTTCGCATGATTATCGGGCCACTTGGAGATTGGGTAGGGGCTAAAACCGTAGGATTAGGCATTCTGGGATTGGAAGGTATCGGACTAGTATTAGGATGGCAGAGGGGGAGCAGTTTTGAAGAAATGCTGGGAATCGGGCTCTTTTTAGGATTTGCCGGCGCCAGTTTTGCGATTGCTCTACCTCTGGCCAGCCAAGCCTATCCCTCCGCCCATCAAGGGTTGGCCATGGGAGTTGCGGCAATTGGAAACAGTGGTGTGCTGTTGGCGACGTTCATTGCCCCGCGCCTTGTGGAGGCATTTGGTTGGCATCAGGTCTTCGGCATTATGCTCCTCCCTGTTATGGGAACAGCTCTTCTCTTTTTCTGGTTGGTTCAACCAGTTCCAGCAAGGAATACACACGATGCCTCGAAAAAAGAAGGATTTGGTGTACTTCTACGAAAAGGGTTTCAGGATCCATTCATGTACTGGTTGTGCTTTTTATATGGAGTGACGTTTGGAGGATTTGTGGGGCTCTCGAGTTATCTCCCGATTTTCTTTCATGATCAATTTCAGATTGGCATGGTGAATGCTGGGGCATGGACCGCGTTTTGCGCGCTAGCAGGAAGTGTAGCTCGTCCTTTTGGAGGATTTCTTGCAGATCGGTTCGGGGGGCTAACCTTATTACAAGGGCTTTTTCTTGTAATAGCAACCCTGTGTCTGACTTTAGGGAATCTTGATCATTTTGCCTTGGCCTTCACCATCATCTTCTTGATCATGTTTTGTTTAGGATTTGGCAATGGAGCCATTTTTCAGGTGGTGTCTTATCGGTTCAAATTCATGATGGGAACGGCTTCAGGGTTCATTGGAGCGGCGGGAGGCATGGGAGGGTTTCTGTTACCGTCCGGTTTTGGATGGTTGAAAGAAATAACCGGAACCTTCTCTGCTGGGTTTTTCGTATTGGGCCTGGTTTCAGGATTAGCAGGCATTAGTGCTATGATATTTCAGCGTTCGATCCGGTTGACCAAACACAAATCCATTTCAGAAATCTAATCAGCTATGGCTAAAACGTTTGCACTTCAAGTGAGTCACCCATGAAAAAAGAAACGGCTCCAATACACAAGCCTCAATTTCATACCATTGCCGAAACCTTACAGGATATTCAAGCTGGCAAATGCATCATCCTTGTTGATGATGAGGATCGGGAAAATGAGGGCGATCTTGTCATGGCTGCTGAAAAAGTCACTCCTGAACATATTAACTTTATGGCAAAGTACGGGCGCGGGTTAATTTGCCTATCTCTTACCCCCGACCGGGTGGAAGAGTTAAAGCTCCCACCGCAGGCCAACGAAAATACCGCACCGTTTGGCACAGCTTTTACCGTATCGATTGATGCCGCCAAACATATTACCACCGGAATTTCTGCCGCTGATCGAGCCACGACGATTCAGCTTGCCGTTGACCCAACGGCCAAACCAAACGATTTTTCTAGACCAGGTCATATTTTTCCCTTAAAAGCCCATAAAGGTGGAGTGTTGCGCCGTGCTGGGCAAACCGAAGGGTCTGTCGATCTTGCGCGTCTAGC
>JAOUGQ010000422.1 GCA_029865515.1 Nitrospirota bacterium | reverse complement strand
CCCTCCTTCCCACTCATTAGCCGGGCTGAAGCCATAGGCCTTTCCACAACCCTTCCTCCAGTTCATGGGTTTCAAACCATCCAACCTCCCAGTCATAGGGTCCCGTTGGCCCTCTTTATGTAATGTGATGGTAAAGACCCCGTCTTGCCTTCATATTCCCTAGTCCCGGACAAATCATGAATGTGTCGAGGCATGGTGGAACATTCCTGGATACTTTGCTTCTCTGGAAAAATTCGATGGAAGGATCCAGCTCAACCCGCCGCACGAACGACACTCATGACGACCAGAATCATTTGGACTATACTCCTCTACATGCACCCTTCTTCCCTACATCTATACCAATCTCATGATCTTCGGCGGACACCAGCATGGAATTATCCCCGCCCCATCCCAACTGCAGATGCTAGACCATTGGATTGAAAAATGTTTCTTAGGATTGTGCAAGACAAGGCCGATAGATCCAGATGAGTGAAACCCTTCCCCCCAAGAGACAGCCACTGAGAGGCGCAACCCACAGAAGGATATCTCATCCATGGAATTGACGCCTGCTCTGATCTGTACACAATGCGGTTCGTTTGGACATGGTGAAGAGACCTGTTCACAGTGTGGAGCCAGGCTTCATTCCCAACCACAGGAAACCGCAGCTGCCCCCAATGGAGAACCACTCGCAACAGACTTCTCTTCGGCTCAACTAGAATCTCGAGATCCCTTGAAATCCAACGAGATCCACTCGTCGGCCGAACATCTCTCCGAGTCAGCCGCCTTGCCCTCTCACAACGGAGAAAAGGCCCAGGGACGGGGTTCGATTCCCCCTTCCGACACATTCGATGAGCCATACGATTCCGCCTTGTCTCCCATCCACCATCCCATTTTTTGGGGACGGGGGCGAACGCTCTTTGGCATTTTTATCGTCAATACCTTTTTCACGTTACTGACCCTGGGCGTGTATTCCTTCTGGGGGCGGGTGCGTATTCGCCAATTTCTGAGCAGTCAGACCAGCTTTACAAAAACCCGCTTCTCCTATCACGGAACCGCCCAAGAGTTACTGAAGGGGTGGTCGAAGGCCTTTTTAGTGTTTGGTCTTCCGTATGCTTTTCTCAGTTTCGTCCCCTTCATCTGGAACCAGATTCCGACCTGGATTCCCAATGTCCTGGCAGGAATGATGGCCTTGTGCTTTATTCCTATCGCCGTCGTCGGGTCACATCGCTATCGGTTGAGCCGGACCTCCCTGGGAACGATTCGTTTCTCCTTCCGGGGGCATGTGAAAGAGTACATGAAAATATGGTTTCTCGGAACCGTGCTGACCTTGCTGACGGCCGGCATCTATTACCCATTTTTCGAAAATACCAGACGAAAATTCCTCGTCGCACACAGCTATTTCGGAAATCGTCATTTCACTTATACTGGCACCGGAGGCGGACTCTTGTGGATTTATTCAAAGACCCTGGGTCTCACCTTGCTGATCCTGGCAGGGTTAATCGGGATAAGCGCCGGACCTGAAGTTTTGTGGAGCTTCACCCAGTGGCCACGTCATAAGTGGCAAGACATATTTCTCAATTCCGTGTTCCTCACAGGCTTGCTCACGTTGCTCCTCCCCTGGTTTTACCTGCAGGTGGCCAAGCAGCGGTATCAATGGAACCATTCTGATTTCGGAGACGCGCATTTTCAGTTTTCCGCCTCCACATGGAATTTATTTGAGCTGCGGCTCACGAACTTTCTCATGCTCATTCTCACGTTTGGATTAGCCTGGCCATGGGTCAAGATTCGAAACCTCCAATTTCTGTATTATCATCTTGGCCTTCAAGGCCCATTGGACTTTCAACGCATCGAGCAGGAAGCCTTAGATGCCTCTCCCACCGGAGAAGAGCTTGCGGGGTACTTTGACGCCGGCTTTGATTTAGGATAATTCGGCCGGCTTGCGTGTGCGTGTTTCGATCTTCCCCGGCATTCGCCTCTCCATCCATTGACGGATCATGTGTTCCTCAAGCTGAAACACACAACCATGGCACACCCCACGGAATGGAAAGGTTCGTATTATGATGGACAATCGTTGATTCCGCAGCATGTGACGATTACCATTGAACCCCTCAGCCTGAATCTGCGCTTTGCCGACGGCACAACCAAGATCTGGAACTACCGGGAACTCCGACAGACCCAGGGGCGCTATTCCGGTGAAGAGGTTCGATTCGAGCGAGGGACGGGAATTGGAGAAACGCTGGTCATCCCCAGCGCTAATATTCTGATCGCGATTCATCAACAGGGCGAATCGCACGCCAGCCATTTTCATCATCCCGGCACACGGCCCACACGCGTGTATTGGACACTGTTCGCCGCACTCGCCAGCATCCCGATCATCTATGGAATCTTCACCTGGGGTATTCCCTGGTTGGCCCGGCCGATCACCGCCGCCATTCCTCTTTCCTGGGAAATCCAGTTGGGGCAATTTATCCAAAAGGAAATAACCGCGGAGGAGCATGTCTGCGACAACACGAAACTGAACCACGTTGTCGAATCGATCATGACCACCCTGACCGCTCCCCTCGACACACTCCCCTATAAGTTTCAAGTGACCGTGGTGGATAGCCCCGTCGTCAACGCCATGGCCGCCCCGGGTGGGTATGTGATTGTCTT
>JAOUGQ010000114.1 GCA_029865515.1 Nitrospirota bacterium | reverse complement strand
GGATGGGGCATCCCACGTCCCCTCATTGACCACCTGCCAGCCGGTCAAATCCCCATCGTTGAAATCATCCGTCAGCCAGCTATCCCCGCCCGACGTCGTATTCGATGCCGTTGAGGTACTCGAGGAAGTTTGGCTATCCAATGCCGTGATGGCTTTGGAAACTTCGGGGGAGGGAAGGCTCTCATTTCCCGAGATATCGAATGCGGTAATAGTAAAGTAATGAGTTTTACTGGGTTCTAAATTGGTATATTGATAGGTCGTCGTCTTCCCGACCGCCTGAAAAGCACCGTATACCCCTGGAGCAGTCCCATGGTAGATCCGATACCCGGCTAAATCAGCTTCTTGATTGGCGGCCCACTGGAGGGTTGCCGAATCGCTGGTCGTCGATTGAACAACATTGGGGAAGAACAGGAGGCAGCACCACACACCGAGGCCGGCCAGGATTCTATGAATGAAAAGGCTAGAGTATACGCGTGGCATGGGATCCCTCCTATCAAAAAACAAGGCCCCATCCCTACGCTTTTCCCTTCTTTCGGTAACCCGGCGATCAGAAGTTTCTGACCCGTGGCTTTGCGTCCCCACCTCACGATGGGTTTGCCCTTATCGAGAAGGGGCCTTATTGCAGAATCAATAAAGTTACTTTCCTTTTGGTTGTCCTTAAGTTGAGATATTCAAATCTGTTCAACGGCCATTCTGATCTAGAAATTTTCACCTGGTCAGTTTCGGAAGCATTCCAAAAAACCTAAATGGAAACCTAGAGGTTGATTTTATTCGTAGTTTTACATGATGTCACAACAGCTTATCTGTCCTTTCATGGCAGACCCTTCACATTCTTTAAAAGAAAGCGGAGAAGGTTCTTTGCGAATGTGATTCAACTAACGTCAAAGTGATAGATGGCAAACCGGGATTGGTCTTTATGGCAGAACCTGGGCTGTAACCTGTCACTTAAAATTCTGAACCCGCCCTTCCCCGAACTCATACTTCAAGAACATCGCTTCCCGGAGAGTCGAATCATGTTTTTGACCTCCATTCTGAATGAATGTGGAACGTTGTTCTCACTCGAAGAAAGGAGTTCAAGACAAACAACATACCTGGTCATTCCAAACCATGATGTCGTTAAAGAGGACAAGACCATCTCATTTCAATAATAAGAACCAGCAGGCAGACTGCAAAAGGACACCCATGAACACGCTACTCTTTCGGATATTCCGGGATTCTATCGATGCCCTGATCTAACAAAATCGAAAAGACCACTGGGATCTTTCCCTCACTGAATACCGGTAAGGAAGGCATAAAATGTAGCATCGATAAGCATTCATGTGTAGAAACCTTTCCACAAAAGAGGTAGCCTAACCACAAGGACATTTACAGCAGTGCATTCTTCCAACAGCCAACCAAAATGAGAATTCCCACTTTTACGAAATCTCTAGTAGCCCTCTTGCTCAGCGTATGTTTCCTGTTCGTCACCGCAGGGCTTGCCTATACGGCTCCAATTCACTCACACCTTGGTCATCACGATCAGCAGACGCATGGAAAAACCTGGTGCAGTTGGACGTGCCAGGCAGGACACGGCCTTCAGACTCTGTCACCGTACATTCCTCGTTCATGCTCTCTATTGGGTTCGCTGGTTCTGTTCGAACCCAAAGTACCTCATCTATTTCGCAAGCCCCACAGTGTTTCTCGCGCTCCGCCCCGTTTCTCAGCTTCCTAAGCTGATCATGTGATACACCGGATCTTCTCACTGATAGAGGAGAAGGCCCTGGTCTCCGTGATTGATTTTCCCAAGCCTAGTAAGCCGAACAATCACGGCCCAGCCCTCTAGCCTTCAGTTCATAAAAACAGCGCAGGATACTCCCTTAGTTTGCTGAGGGGAGGAATCCACAAATGTGATCAGACAACCCATTTGAAAGATGTCCCCCAGCTTGTCGGGGAGAGCTTCACTCATTCACGAATAAACCTTGGAGGCCATGTTGTATGTCATATATTTTCTTCTTAATTTTCCGGCCGGCCCTTCGCTTGCTACTATCGGCCGTCATATTCTTGGTCTCTCAAGGCCAAGGATCCGCTCATGAGCAGGACATACTCCATATACGCCTTGATCCACGCCCCTTCAGCCCTGCCCTTTGTCAATCAGCCGGACAGGACAAGGCCATCAGAATCCAGGTAGCCAAATATCGTGATCTCACCGTTCGCCAGGTTCCCGGACAATACAAACCATCAGAATTGTCACAAGCCAGAACAAAAAATTATGTCCACTTCCTCAGTTTGCACGATTTAACCGACGGAGTCGTCACCAGAGGAGCCATTGCCTTTGACAGGGACCACGCCGTGATTTTTACCCCAGAGCACCCTAAGGGGCTGGCACGGCGGAAATTTATCGACACCCTCCCTCAATCTCAGCAACAAATAGGAGAAGCCGCTCTCAACACCTTTCTCCGTCTCCGGCCGGCCTTAAACGCGGCTGTCGATACGTGCCGTCCGTATCCGCCGTTTGTCACCTATGGCTCGGACGATGAAATCGACCGGATTGAAGCCGCCAGGCGGACCTTTGCCCAACGGGTCCATCGATTCAATACTGATCCCACAACATCACCTGGGTTCGCGTTGCCGGAGTCAGGGATATCGGATGGCTTTGTCGATCCCGATGCGGGAAGGAACACAAACGTCAGCTACCAGGCGTTGAATCCCCTGAACTTTTATGTTCCTTCCCATTAACCCATTCTGGAATGGCTCGCGTTACTCAAAGTTCGAACAGAATGCCCCAGTTACATTGGTCAGTGCGCATCGACAGATACACCGCATGAGTGATGCGATCGTTCAGCCGATTGGCAGAAGTGCTTCAGTCGGATTGTACAAAGGTATCGATGGCGTCAATGGGAAACATTTTTCTCTCCTGTTCTTCACGTCTCGGCCATGAGTTGCGAAAAGGCCATCATGCAAGCTTATGGATCTAGTGTCACCATAGCCCACGAGGGAAACAAGCCATCACAACAATCGACCATGCTCTTCAGTCTTCCGGATCATCATGCTGTAGTAACAGTCAGTATTCATCGGTAGACAGACTACAGGCTGCAACGTATGCTCAAGCCACGGTGCAAGAGTGTTCAGACTGGGTTTCACCAATGTTCCGGTTTCTTAACCGGATTCATGTATCAATAAGGAGATTTCTGAGTATGAAGAACTTGCCTGTTTTATTTCTGGTACTCGCCCTCATGGTATGCTCATCCGTCATCATGACCCCTTCGGCTCAATCCGGCTCCATGCCGAAGGACGGAGAACTGGTTTTTCCAACAGACTATAAATCGTTTCCTGTCTTTTTATCAGGCGTACAAAAACCTGATGCCGTCCGTGATCTCTACCTGAATCCGATTGGCGCCAAAACCCGGCACGGTCAGACCTTCCCGAATGGCAGTATTCTGGTCATGGAAATCTACCACGCAAAAAAAGATGCGGCGGGAAATTTTGAAAAGGGAGCCGATGGTTTATTGGTGAAAGCGGACTTAGCAAAAGTCTTCGTGATGCAAAAAGACGCCGGATGGGGAGCCAATGCCCCCGATAACCTGAAAAACGGTGATTGGATCTTCTCGGCCTTTAAACCCAATGGCGACCGCTTAGAGGTTGATTATCACGCATGCCGAAGCTGTCATTTGCCTTTGGGAGATGCCAAGGATTATGTCCACCGGTATGATGAGTATTTTGAAAAACGAGGGCATGCGCACTAACAACAAATTGCTTCGCCTAGATACCCAATGAATCGAGAAACGGGTAAAAAATTCCAGGGAAGGACCGGCCTCCAACCTTGGATGAGTAGGGTGAAGGTGGCTTTGACTGACAGCCTCCTAGGCCTTCACCCTACTCCCTATCTCTGTTTTCTGATTGCTTGACATCCCCGCGCAACGGTTCATAAACCACACAACCGAATTCTGTTAAGAATCAATCAGGATAAGAGGGTTCCATCTCAGCAGTGCGATCGACAGCTCTTTGACATTTCTGATTTTCAACCCAGGTTGCCAGCCGTTGAATCCATCGACATCCTCGTCACAATCCTGCTTCAAATGGCCTTGAGGGATTCCCGTAAAAAGACACAGAGAAAAATTTCCCATACACAGATTGCCTGCATCGAAAAACGACAGAAGAACATTATCTCATCCATTCATGCTTCGAGAGCCTCATTACGAACTTGTTGGAGAACCCAGCACCTCCACGGATGAAAGCCCTTTTGCCCTGAACCCGGCGTCCGGCAAGGCCATTGAAAGAGACCTGGTGCAGAACTACCGTATTATCAGGTTCATAAATACTCTATGGAGTTTTCTTCACGGGATGTTGCACCCATCGGCAGTGATCGGTAGACAGGCTTTCACGAATGATCTATACCTTATCCTCATAATTGGGAGAATTTTGCACTCCTCCCACGTCAACCGGAACGGTGTGAACAACCCCTGGACTCACACCGCTCCATCTCAGGGTGAAGGCGTTTGGACTTGCAACCTCCTTGGCCTTCACCCTGGTTTTTATATACCGGAATGCTTTTTTCTTCTCCTGTTCCCATGAATCCGACCCTGCCCTTTCACCCATGATGGTACATTCCAGATAAGAGAAAAAAACTATTATGGATTCTCTTGACAATCCATGATTCACCAAGGTCACTCTTCTACAAACGGTTCGTCCTCACTCCCTCCTGTCATTTCACAAATTCTTTATGTTCTGTATGGCACCACCCAATGGATCTCATGCCTGGCGGGACTATCGGACGATCTGGCGATGGCATTTCTATGCCGGCCTGTTCTGCATTCCCTTCATTCTCCTGTTGTCGTTAAGCGGATCGATCTACCTGTTTAAACCCCAGATCGATGCATGGCTCGACCACCCCTATGACCACCTGAAACTCACCGGCCATCCAACCAGCGCCCACGCACAAATTCAGGCCGCCCTCACGGCTGTTTCAGGTTCCACCCTGTTCGCGTATGAATTGCCAACCGCGCCGGATGGCGCCACTCGGATTATTGTCACCATCCGGGGGGAACGTATTCGGGTCTATGTGCATCCAGAAACCCTCGAGATTCTGAAGACCATTCCGGAAGAAGACCGGTTCACCAGGATGGTGTTCCATTTTCATGGGGAATTGCTAATGGGCAACATAGGCTCTGCCTTCGTCGAATTAGCGGCATCCTGGGCCATTGTCATGATTGTGACTGGCTGGGTTCTCTGGTGGCCACGCACCGAGGAAGGATTGGGCGGCATGATCTATCCCCGCCTTCACCGTGGTTCGCGAGGATTCTGGCGGGATCTTCATGCTGTCACGGGCTTCTGGATCTCCATTTTTGTCTTGTTTTTACTTGTCACCGGACTACCTTGGGCAAAGGTTTGGGGAGAATATTTTAAAGAGATTCGTCGACTGACGGGAACCACCGCCATCGAACAGGACTGGACCGTTGGAGCCACTCCTCGAAATCCCCTCCCTGAAAGCTCTGGGGAACATCTTGACCATGGCAATCAGGCTACGAATCCCGTCCGCGCCAAGGAAATGCTGTCCGACTATTCCCCCGTCGACCTCCTCCTACCGACCGTTCGATCCCTCAATCTTCCCAGCCCGGTCTTTATTTCCCCCCCACCTCAGGTCGAGGGATACTGGACCGCCAAATCTGACACACAAAACCGTCCTCAACGAGTTAAAGTCTGGCTGGATGCCTCAACTGGGAACATTCTGAAACGGGAAAACTTTCAGGATCGCCATGTGTTGGACCGGATGGTCGGCATCGGAGTGGCAGCTCACGAAGGTCAACTGTTCGGTTGGCCCAATGTGGCGCTGGGGGTATTCGCCGCCACCGGTCTGCTCATACTAGCCATCAGCGGCATACTCATGTGGTGGTATCGGCGTCCTTTCGGAATCCTGGGCGCTCCACCCCCGCTTCCGAGCCAGCCCTTTCCAATCGGGTTCAAACTGCTTCTTGGGGGGTTTTGTGTCTCTCTCCCTTTGTTTTCGGCTTCTGTACTGTCAATATTCCTCATCGAGAAGTTGATCCTGCGTCGCTACTCTCCCCTGGTCCACTGGCTTGGGCTGAATAGGTGAATAGCCGGCATACCCCAAATTGTTACAATCGCAGCCACTGTGTTTCCGGCTTTAGTGTGTACCGTATTATTCTTCCCTTGCAGCGTCCGCACACAAGCCCCCCTCCAGCTTCTATGAAATTTTTTGTAGCATCCGTAAGCATCTGGAGCATTTTCAGTCAGATGAAGATCTTAAGTAGCGTAAAGAATTCCTGTTTTGGTACAAACTCTCACTAATATTAGTTTTCATTGTTACCCATTACCAAATTCATAGAAAGACCGATCATGAAGTACCTCATGTTGTTGACAGCTTCCGGTATACTTTCAATAGGGCTGTGCGGGTCCGTGTATGGAGTCCTCGGGGCGGAACAACCTTCTTCTACGATTCTCATTGGGTCCAAACACATCATTGACCATAAGGGGATGCAAACGACCGGCCCAAGTACACAACTCGGCACGGATGGGACCCTTCATCTTGCATGGGGCGGAGAGAAAAAAGAGGACCGTGGCCTGTTTTACCTACATGTCAAACCCGATCAGGAACCCTATCCCGAACCGGTGAGAGTCAGCCCCGCCGACACCCCCGTCGCAACCCTTCATGAACCACCGGCCCTGGCGTTAGGCGCCAAAAATGATGTCTATCTCACATGGACAACCCCTCATCCCAACGCCAACGGGAAACTGTTTACCAGCCTCCTTCTCCTGAGCCGATCTTTGGATGGAGGAAAGACCTTTCTCCCTCCGGTCCGGGTCAACGACGACGAGGCGGTCACCGGCCATTCCTTCGACCATCTGACCATCAGTCCGGACGGTTCCGTTCATATCGCCTGGCTGGATGCCCGTGAAGGCAAAAAAGATCCTGCCACGTATGCGTCATTTTCGCAGGATCAAGGCAAAACCCTTTCTCCAAACCTGAAAATTGATGAACCCAGCTGTGTCTGCTGCCGCACTCATGCCACAGCCGCCCCTGATGGAACATTGTATCTCGCCTGGCGAAAAATTTTTTCCGGCGGCGTTCGAGAAACCGTCGTCTCTCGTTCTACCGATAATGGAAAATCCTTTTCTCCCGCCGTCATCGTTGGGCATGATCAATGGGTCTACGAGGGATGTCCCCATCGCCCTGCCACCATGGGGGTTGACCAGAAAGGCAGGCTCTATGTGACATGGTACACGGAAGGTCCCGATGACACCCCCGGCGTGTATCTGGCCTATTCCGATGATCAGGGAAACACCTTTACACCTCGTCGCCTATTGAACGTATCAAAAGGAACTTTTCCGGATCATCCTCAACTAGCAGTGAATCAGGAGGGCCATCTTTTGGCGAGTTGGGAAGAACAATCTCCGGTTCGCCGTGAAGTGGTGTTCAGCTATTCACTGGACCGTGGCCAAACGTTCAGTCCCCCGAAAAAATTAAATGAGAAGAAAGCGAAAAGTCCTGTAGTGGCCCTGAATGACCAGGGTCAAGCCGTCATTGCCTGGTTGGAGCAAATAGCCTTTCCAGGATGGAGTACGGTGGTACAATCTCTCTCCCTTCACCCCGCTCAAGCGGCGTCTCTAGCTCCCGAACCATGACATTTCTTTTTCTAATAGTTTGGTTGGCCCTGAGCAGCGCTATAGCCTGGGCCGAGGCACCTTCGGTTCCGCTCACGATCGGCCATGCAGACAACGGGACATCCCTGCCAGCTTTTCGGCTCAACACCCTCCAGGGGCTTTCCATCGAATCGAAGGCATTGGCCGGACGTGTTCTCATCCTGAATTTTTGGGCAAGCTGGTGTGGACCGTGCAAAGAAGAAATGCCCTCCTTAGAACGTCTCCGCCAAAAATTTTCTCCAGGTCAACTGCAAATCCTGGCCGTGACGACCGAGAACCGCCCGCAAGAGATCCAAGCCTTTTGGCAGCAACTCGAGTTGCGATTCGATGTCCTGTTGGATGAACAGGAAGAACTCTCTCAGGCCCTGATGGTCAGAAACCTGCCCACCACAGTGATCGTCGATGCCTATGGAAATCTGACGGGACGGGTCATGGGCCCAAGAGAATGGGATAACACAGAAACCGTCTCGTTCATCCGCAGCCTGATGAAATAAATGTAAATGAACACGCCTCTTCGAATTATTTCCATCCTGATATCAGCCCTGTTTCTCTCCACGGTCGTTGCATCCACGACATGCCAAACCGTGCATGGGCAATCTCATAATTCTCCAGAACAGCGCCGTGGCCAAATGGACCCGCTTCATACCGTGCTCTGCAGCTTGGTCTGTCATATCGGTCAACTTTCATCAACCACTTTGACCAGTTCCTCATGGTGGCATCTACCATCTCAGGCAGTGGGCCCACTGCTTCTTTTCCATGCCCGGGTTGAGTCAATCACTTCTTTTCCCAACAAACCTGCCCGGGCTCCACCACACCCGTTCGTGACTTTCTCGTCGTAATTCAGCCCTTACAGCGCCTTCTTGAATAGTGGGAGATCAGAGAAGACTTCCACTCGACTGTTCCGCCTTGTCCAGGCCTCTCAATGAGAGAGAACCGGAAGATCGTATTCACTGGTCCATATTGTGGTTGGCACCGCGCATGGCCGGGTGGCTTGCGCGTCAATTGTTCACTTTTCATTTTAAGGAGTTCGTCTCGTGAAACAGTACCCTCATGCGTTTCGATGGAAATGGTTGTTGTGTGCCTTCGTCCTGTTCTTCGCAGATTCACCGTTTCTGAATGGCATCCCCCGGGTTTTAGCCGAACCAGGCAACCCAGCCAACATGTCTCAAGAAACCCTTTTGCAGCAACAGCAGGAATTGGAAAAGGAACTTGATCGGATCAACGCGCGATTACAAGAAGTCCGGGATCAACTCGGCCAATTGGCTCAAACACCTGCCTCCCAACAAACCGATGATCAACGGCAAGCCCAGGTCC
>JAOUGQ010000113.1 GCA_029865515.1 Nitrospirota bacterium | reverse complement strand
TTCTCCTAAACCTGTTAGGCCTGCATCAGATATAGGATCATGGAAATGACTCCTGGGCCTCCTTTCCTCATCCTCAAATTCACTCCCTTCAATCATCCATTGTCGAGCGGTGATTCCACCCACGGATTCATTTAGCCCTCCTTCAAGACCAATATTGTTAATCAAATATGCATTGAGAGTGGATTCCATCGATTCAATTGCCTTTTCCGTAAGCTGTCTATGAGTGTTAACTTCAAACCCCAAAGCGTAACTGCTAAGCCAAACGATCGAGAACAAAAAATTCCAGCAAATATGAATGAAAGCTCTACTCCAGCCATTTAAAAAGGTCGCGACAGTCATTGTCTACTCCAAAGTAATGGGAAAAACGTTGATATTCTTACATTAATGTTAAATCCAAAACCTATAGTCTTTAATAGATTGGTTATTCCTAATCCTTTTTCTCTTTAATATATTCGCTTCGATTTCTTTCATTCGGTCCTTGAGGATCAACTGCGTATTTTTCAAAAGCCCATCCGATAAGCCAACCCACTAAGCCATACATCAAAGGACTCCACAAAAATATAATAACACCTTCTGTAATAGGGAAATTGGCTAGAACAGCGCCACCAGAAATTAGCCAAAACAATAGATAAAAATGAAGATTTAGGTACATCACTAAAAACGCAAGGTCTTCTCCTCTTCCCCCACTTCCAATCCATCCCAAACCAATTATGAATAAATACAAAATGGCTAAACCTGCTGCAGGAACAATTCGGAATTTATACTTTTCCCAAAGTTTGATCATTTGTAGTTTTTCCCATTCTTGTCTAATAACTTCGAACGCGCCATTGGCCGTCGGTATCAAGAATGAATTCCACTTCAAGGGGGAATTGGACTGTACCGAGTGTCAGGGGTAAGGCAGCCTGGGCCACGACCCGTCTTCCCTGCCCATCGGTCAGATGTAAGGGCACTGAAAAGATCGCGGCCAATTCATCCAAATGATCCTTGAGCACGGTCCAATCATGGCGCATGACTTCCCGTTTACTCAGTAAGATAAATGAAAGAGCCTGCTCGATATCACCTTGGGCGAGTGCCCCCATCATGCCGGACCATTCGGCATTGAGCCTGACTTCGAAGACCATCGCATCCTCAACTTGGACCACTGCGGTGGCTTCAACCATGTTGCCCATACCATCTGTGACTATGACTTTCGGCAGATAGAGTCCGGGCTGGATGAAGGTGACAGTTTGCTCCAAGAGGTCTGGGCTTTGGGCGTCGATGGTGCCATCACCCTGAAAATCCCATTGGATGTTGGCCACCGGTTGCTCAATATCGATGGAGACCCGAAGGGTCACCTGGCTGGGAGCCACATTCCGATCCGGCGACACCCGCAACCGCACATGGTTAGTCACCACGTCCGTGGTGTGGACTTGAATGGTGGAAGAGGCCTGCTGGCCGCACGCATTGGTGGCTTCCACAACGACCGTGGTAGGTCCGAGCATACCGGTGCCTTCCCGCACAGGTATCTGATCGACCGCATAGCCTGATCCCAACACTTTGGCGGGTTGTTGATTCACGACTACCCCCACAAGGCTTGAACTACTGCTCATGACCGTTCCTTTCACCACCATGGTTGGTTGATTGATCGTAGCACCGGCCAGCGGAGCGTCAATGGTCACGCCAAAACAATTAGCGGTACAGGCGATATAGGCTTGCACCTGGACGCCGATCGGCCCCGCCACTCGCACCTCAAGATTATTTCGTGCTTGCAGAACGAGGGGCTGAATGATTTGACTGTGGGCAGCTGTAAAATCTTGAGCGCTGATCACTTCCACTCCATTGAACATGACCACTCCCTGAGTCACCCGATTCGTCCCTCCAGATGTGCCGTTGATCACCACGAGTTGGTATTGGGCGGCTGGTTCGCAGTTCGAAAAGCTCCCCGTAAAGGTTTCTTCACCAATGTTTTGTTTTACCCATTCCAGCGGCCCCCAGATTGGGCTGAGATGTGTCGGTGCCGCAGAACGGGTGACATTAAGAGTCACGCTATTGATATGCCCGGCTCGATCCATCCCGGTGACAATCAGCGTGTTACTGCCTTCCTGTAAGGCAATGCCATCCGCGAGAAACACACCACCAGTAACTGTGGCGGCCATTCCATTGACCGTGACCGTAGCACTGGGATCATTGACGAATCCGGTAACGGTAATTGGACTCCCCCCTACCACACTGCCTTCTGAAGGGCTGCTAATCAGCAAGGCCGGCAATTGGAGAGGCGCCGGGGCTTGAACACCAATTGCGACAATATCGGGAGTACTAAAAACCTTCCCATCCGAGACCACAACGGTTACCACATAGGTTCCCGGAATATCCGGAATGAATGTGGGCTGTGCGAAGGAAGGATTTAAGAGAGTGGCGGTACTCCCTTGAGGCCGGCTCTCCAGCGTCCATTGATACGTTAACGTATCGCCGTCAACATCATGGGAACCGCTACCATTGAGAGTCACTAATGAAAAGACCGGAACATTTTGATCTTGTCCCGCATCGGCCACGGGTGGCGTGTTGCCTGCAGTAATCGTCACCGTGCTAGGAACGCTATCTTCCGTCCCATCATTGACCATCAGCTGTGCCACATATAACCCGACCAGATCTGCGCCAAATGTGGGTTGAACCATGCTTGGGTCCGAAAGGGTGGCAGTACTGCCGGTTGGCATGGCGATGAGCGCCCATTGATAAGTCAACGAATGGCCATCCACATCATGTGAGCCGGTTCCATTGAGGGTAACAGTGCTTCCGACCGATACCGTCTGATCCTGGCCCGCGTGAGACACGGGTTTGGAATTCTGTGTATTGATCAGGACCATGTCCGGTGCGCTGTCTTGTTGCCCATCGTTCACTATCAGTTGCACCTGATAGGTCCCTGGCAGATCAACCAGGAAATCCGGCGTGGACGAAGTTGGATTGGAGAGTGTGGCCCCACTTCCACTTGGGATACTCACAAAAGACCAATTGAAACTCAGCGAGTCGCCGTCAACATCATGAGCACCGCTTCCATTCAAGAACACTGATTGTGTCACGAACACGGTTTGACCCGGGCCGGCTTCGGCTACAGGAGGCGAATTGATGGTCGTAATTATCACGGTGTCCGGATCACTGTCCGCGGTTCCATCATTCACGATGAGTTGCATGGTATAAATTCCTGGAGTGTCTATCGCCATGGTTGGCATGATGGCCGTAACATCAGAAAGCGTAGCGTTACTCCCTGCGGGTTGCGAGAGCAATGTCCAGCGATACGTTAGAAGATCCCCATTCACATCAATAGAATCAGCTCCATCAAGCTGCACCGTCGTCCCCACGTATACTGTCTGGTCAGGCCCCGCTTGAGCCACCGGGAGGCTATTTCCTCCATGCCCCAAACCAAATCCCCCTTCCAACGCGATCGTGGAGTGATTTCCCATGCGAACCCATTTCCCCACAAACGCGCCCGTGGCCTTGCTTTCGGCCTTCACCCACAGAAGGCCGTTGGGGGCATATACCTTCGCCCGCACCGTGCTCTCTTCCCCGAACTTCACCGCCTCCGGGGTGTCATCGATAGCACCTGTTGTTCCATTTACGCCGGTCCCTATGATGACGATATCTGCCGCTGTCAAAATCCCTGACCCAGGGGCCGGCCCTATGACCGTATGCCTGCGAGCGGCAATCCAACCTTTCACACGAATCTCAACGGGCCCGATCGCGAGCACTTGCGCCTCTTCACGAAGATCCCATTCACGAAAATGGTACAGACCACCAGAAAGAGTGACGGTGGCTCCTGGCCGAGCTTTGAGCCGACCATAGCGTCCAGCCTGCAGAGTAAGGACTCCATCCGCTGGAACATCGATGTCCTGAGATCCAGGATGAACTGGTGGGACAGCCGGCATCCCGGAAACAACCGGGAGCATGACCGGCGTAGTCACAGCCCCTAGAATCAGTCCAGGTCCTAAGAGCGTATTCACCAAAATATTCTGTACTTGAGAGCCGCTTTTCAATCTGACGGTATCCCCTACTACCCGGCTATCACGGCTTTGAACCACAACATCATGGCCGATGGTCACCACCTGATCACCGTTCAGATAGGGCCCTAGACTGGCTTGATTTGCCCCGATATCTCCGCTGAGAATTGTGCTCCCCTGCCGAACCCACACTCCCTCATTCCCCAAAACAACAAAATCCTGAGCTGCCTGCCCTTTGCCCGACAAACTCAGAAAGACCAGCAACACGAGATAGATCCATTTGGAACAAGCAGGTATTCGAAAATTTCGGGTTCGATCATATGTCATAACCTGTGTTCCCCTTTAATCTAAAAACGTGTAACAATTTCTGATAATTTTCCTTAAGAGCTAAAGCCTGGGCAGTATGGGAGGGAACAGAAATAGCGCCTATACCCCATCGGAGGGGAAGAAAGGGCTATTGCGCTAAGGAGTCAAAAGTGGAAAGCCATCAAAAAGGAATTCTGAAATTCCTTAGGGTATTACGAGGTACTTTTTGATTGATTGGAGAAGGAACCGCAAAAAAAGGGACAGAGAAAACTATCCTCCACAACTCTGGTTTTGGGGCATGTATCAAGGGGGAATAAGCGTTGATTGGATACGGAAAGCCTATGCAGACAGAAACCACATTTGGGACAACCCAACTCTTATATTTAAGAGGGCAAAGTACAATTCGCTCAAGGGCAATGCAGGCTTCCAGAGGAAATCGCCAGAAAATTGAGGCTTCGACGGGCGGTGGGGGATACCGGCTCCTTATAAATTCCAGAGGCGTCGTGACCTTGAGACACAGAATCCGCGGAGTTTATTTCCACCTAGATTTTGTTTTTTATTTGATTCGGGTTTTAATAGCTTTTGATATACCATTGATGGTCCGATTCCCATACGAACTCAACCTCTAAGGGAAATCGGGTTTCCCCCATGGGCAATGGATCAGCCGCTTTGGCCACCACCCGATATCCGCGTCCATCCGTGAGTTGAAGGGGAACGGAAAAGAGATTCACAATCTCTCCCAGATGATCGGAAAGCACTGCCCAATCATGTCGCATGACTTCGCGCTTTCTGGTAGCCACAAACGAGACCGCCTCTTCAATATCTTGCTTCGCTAAGGCCGCCAGCATGCCCCTCCACCGGGCATTGAGAGCGGCCTGGAGGTCTTCCGGACTCTCGATTCTCACGTTAGCCGTCGCTTCATACGTTTGACCCTGTTTATCTGTAACAATCACTGTGGGGGCAAAGAGGCCTGTGCTTGAGAACGTGACAGTCTGGACATAGAGATTGGGCCCCTCTGCATCAAACGTCCCATCTCCTTCATAATCCCATGCAATCCTTTCCACTGAAGAGGCATCATCCATTGAAACTCGTAATCTCACTTCACTCGGTGCGACATCCCGCTCCGGGGAAGCCCGGACCTGCACATGAGGCGTCCTGCTGTGATCCATGCCGTAGGCAATGCCAAACCCACAAATGAGAATGAAAACAGCACCCAGGGACTTCCTCAGCCAAAATAATGCAGCCATGTATCTTTTGAGTTCTCCTTTGATTTGATTTTAATAAGGTCTTTGGATTGACTTGTTTGACATACTTCACGCAATCGTATCCGCCTATGTTTCGGAATAGTTTTTGATTTCATGAATGTAATTTTCATAGGAACTCTCGCCCCTTAATGAGTACCCACCATACGTTTTTTAGGCCGCTTTCCGTTCTGTAAGGAGGAACCGCTTCTTTTATCTAAAGAAACATCTCTTTCGCCTTTTTCCCACTGTAAGGCCCAACCAGATCGAAAGGTCGAAGGAAGCCATTGCATTTTAAAACCTGCTTTAAGCTGCCAATGCTATCTCATTGTTTTCATGATGCTTTTCTATACATACACCCTTATGCTCTGCCCTGGCTTTACCCCTTCGTCTGCCCATACTCCTCACGCATTTCAGGTCTGTATCGCCTTCATACAGCAACACCCCGCTTGGGATTGAACTCTCGTTCCTCACCCGACGGTTGGAAAACCACGTCGCTTCGCAATCGTCAATCTCCTTATCCCGGAAGGCCGGAGAGGGGACTAGAAATGTTCTTCCCGTATTTCTTAAAATTGACTGATCATTCCGCCGTGCTCTTCACCCGTTTTGACCAAAGGATCGTTCCATGAAATTCCGTACGTTGTTGTTCGTTCTCGGCCTCAACAGCCTTCTCGTCACTCCAGCATTCAGTTACCAGGAAACTACCGTCACTAATGGGGGCACCATCACCGGGCAGGTGACCTTAGCGGGGAAGGAACCTCCGGCCTTGGCCTACAGTCTGGTGACCAATCCCGATACGGATTTTTGCGGTCGTATTTCGACCGGCACAGGCTGGCGCCTGGTTGATGAATTTCAAGTGGCTCCGGATGGAGGCCTGCAAAATACCGTGGTCTTTTTGGAGGGCATTTCGCAGGGCAAACCCTTCCCCCAAGAAGGTCCTGCCAAAGTCACAGTGGAAGATTGTCTGTTTAAGCCCTGGGTGCTCGTTGTGAAAGACCAACAACCCCTCCACATCGTGAATATGGATCCCATCATTCATGATGTCCAGATTTATGAAACCGCTCCATTCGGCTCAAAAGTGATGCTCCACCGTCCACTCCGGCTGAATCCCTTCCATCCCAAGAACCGCATCAAAGATCACCAACATAACCCTGGGGAGGCCATGCTCGACAAAGTTCACTTCTCCAAGGGCCGTAGAATTCTCTACCTGGAATGCGGGTTTCACACCTACATGCAAACCTGGGGACTTGGGGTGGAGAACCCGTACTACGCCATTACGGATGAGAACGGAAATTTCAGCATTCCCGATGTCCCGGAAGGGGTGTATTCCCTGGTTGCCTGGCACCCCGGGATGGGAGGCTTTTTGAATATGAAGGTGGTGGTGATCGCCAACGAAACATTAAAAACCCGGATGGAATTTGAGAATCCGATAGACCGGCGCATGGCACATAATACGATGTTTCCCAATTATCGGTTTGGCACGGCCGTCCTGGAAAAAGAGGGGGCCGTCTATGATGTGCAGGCGACTCATGAAACCCAGGAAATCCAAACCAATCAGCATGGCGGGGCTCCCATGGACCATTCAGGCCATTGATGGCTTGCGTCCATACTCTAAAGGGGTGAACAAGCCTTTTCCGCCCTTCCAACTTCCTGACCATATCCAGGAGCCGCTAGTCGGTTCCCGGAAAAAATTCAGGATTCGTTGATTTAGTAGGTCAGGTCTCTAGATTTTTACAAGAGGGGTTGCATCGAGCGGGGAAAGCCCGCTCGATGCGCAAGGTTGGACAACACTTCGTTGGAGTACCGAGCTACCCATCAATGACCGATCGTAAGAAAAAGAATAGTCCTGTCCCTGTTCTGCGACAACCTATGAGCCATTGGCTCTTTTCTTAGGCCGAGAGAAGACCAGCTACAGTCAGTGACGATTGGAGTTGAGCCCTCCGAAATCCACTTTCCCCTTTTCGCATTTCCCAACAGAAAAAGAATACAAGGAATTCACCTGTGTTGCCCCCACTAGCGGAAAGGCGAACCCCCTTTATCCAGAAGATCCTTCCAACTTCCATCTATTTACCTCGCCGTGTAATTCAGGTATGAAGATGTCCTATGGGATTATGCATTGCTCGCGACCAATTTACCGAAGAGGAATATATCCGTTTCGGGCAACGATTGACCCAAAGCTTGAAGGCTCTCGCGCATGTGCTTGCGCAGCCGGGGTTTGGCGAAGGTCCCCTCACCATCGGGGCGGAACTCGAACTCTCGATTATCAATAGCCAGGGACAAGCCTATCCCATTAATCGAACCCTCCTGAATTGCTCCCATGATGAACACCTTCAACTCGAACTCGACCGGTTTAATTTAGAATATAATTTGTCGCCGGTTTCCTTGGCAGGCCATCCCTTTTCCCGTGTCCAGGCGCAGTTGGCTCATGCCATCCAGTCTTTAGAGTGGTGCGCAAAAGGACTGGGAGGACGAATTATTCCTATTGGCATTCTACCGACGCTCTGTGCCGAAGAATTGGATTCGCCGATGATGTCGGACCTCCCCCGCTACCGTGCGCTCTCGGCGGGACTTCGACGAATGCGGAAGGGTCCCTTTAGTATTCATATTAATGGGCCGGAGCCCTTAACGGTGACGTGTTCGGATGTCACGCTGGAAGGGGCCAATACCTCTTTTCAGATTCATCTTCGAGTCAATCCCCAGGACTTCGCTCATGTGTATAATGCTGCCCAACTTGTAACCCCCATCGCCTTGGCGCTCAGTGCCAATAGCCCTATTTTCTTGCAGCATCGCCTGTGGGAAGAAACGCGAGTGGCCTTGTTTAAACAATCGATTGATGGTCGAAACGCGCTTGAACACGACTGGCATCAACCAGCCAGAGTATCCTTTGGCCATGGATGGGTCCGCCATGGGGCGTATGAATTATTTGCCGAAGCCGTGGGGCTTCATACTCCCTTGTTGCCGATTATGGGCACGGAAGACCCGATGGAGTGCATCAGGCGCGGCCAGTTGCCGCAGCTCGAGGAATTGCGCCTGCACCAGGGAACCGTCTGGCGCTGGAATCGGGCCATTTACGATGCCAGCGCCCATGGACATGTCCGCGTTGAATTTCGGGCTCTGCCCTCCGGACCTACACCGATTGATATGGCCGCCAATGCCGCGTTTCTGATAGGGCTCACGTTAGGCATGCGTCATCAAATCGAAAAATTCCTTCATCTGTTTCCGTTTGAATATGCGCATCGGAATTTCTACCGGTCGGCCGAATATGGAATGGACGCGATGTTAGTCTGGCCGAATGAGGCAGCACCTGGCTTGCGCGAAATATCGGTGTGTGACTTGGCCAGGGAATTGTTGCCGGTTGCCGAACAGGGCCTGGAGGAGTGCGAGGTGGAGAAGGACGAAATCCGCACAATGCTGAATGTGATCCGTGATCGCGTGGAGGCCC
>JAOUGQ010000420.1 GCA_029865515.1 Nitrospirota bacterium | reverse complement strand
ACCCCGGTTGAGGCCTTAGAGTATGCGTATCCGTTTCGAATCTCCGGCTATGCGTTGCGGGAAGGGTCGGGAGGCAGGGGACGGCAGCAAGGAGGAAATGGCCTCCTGCGGTCCTATGAATTTCTTCAACCCGCCGAGGTGACGGTGTTGTCCGACCGCCGGATCACCCAACCGTATGGTCTGAAAGGAGGGGCTCCCGGCCAATCGGATCGCAACCACCCGAAGTGAAACGGAATTCACCAGGGGGTAGTCGGGAAATGTTCGTTCTCTGGTGAAGCCGGAGATGTCCTCATCAGCGAAACCCCAGGCGGCGGCGGATATGGAAACACGTAGTATACTTTTTCCCTCCCATCGCGCCGGCCTTCTTTGGCAGGCCAGATCTTTCATAAATCCGGTAGACCCTCAGGTAGGCTGTCCGGCAGGATTAGGAAATAATTTTCTTGGAAGTACGGAGTAGCCATTCCCAAATGGGGGAACCCGTGGTACTCTCATCTCGATCGAATTGAAAAGGAAATTTCAGGCTGAATCGGTATATAAGATCTGACTTGTCGATGGAATCGGATATCGACATAAGGCTTGTTTTGCAAACCTCATCTGGGCAATAAAGGCACTTCCATCCCGCGACCTTCTTTTCTGTTTCATGCCCACGATGAAACCCGGTTCTTGGGTTTCACTCATCGATTCCAGCGGCGAGCCGATGCTGGCCTCTCTCTTTTTCCAGCTCTGCGTCTTTCGGCGCATCCTCGAACCCCGTTAATACACTCAGCGTTATGGCGTATTGCGGGCAAGGGAACGCCAGCTTGGCTTCTCCCGCATTTCTCAAAAGAATGGCCACATGGCATCGGAGCAAAGACGTCGGCTGTTCATCGTCTGTCATCTGGAAGCCGAGTTTCAATCATATGATGGTACTGGAATTCTAAAAAGATCCGTAGGATATTTTGCCGATGTATCGAATGACTGTAGGGCTCTAGGCTTCGCGCATTTGGACACCTTTAATCACCATTGTCAGAGGAGAGAAGTGTGCAGACCAGTTATGTCAATTCTGCGTTAGAAAACGAGGGGGATTCTGTTCTCGCCTGTGTTCCACTGCAACCTCATGTTTTATCACCGGCTGACAACCGCAGCCTGAGCCCAAAGCTTGAGCAGTTCCTGGCCAGTCGGCCGGAGACACCATTTTTAGCTCTTGATCTCGATAGTGTCAGAAACAAATTCCTGGAACTCCAGAAGGAATTTCCCCAGGCAGCCATTCATTACGCGGTGAAAGCGAATCCGGCTCCCGCAATTATTCAGCTGTTAGCGACCTTGGGCTCACGCTTTGATATTGCGAGCCGCTATGAACTTGATTTGTGTTTGTCCCAAGGAGTGCCGGCCGCCTGGCTGTCGTATGGCAATACGGTCAAAAAATCGGTGGACATTGCCTATGCCTTTGGCTGTGGGGTCCGGCTCTTTGCCTTCGACAGTGAAGCCGAACTCGAAAAATTGAGTAGGCATGCGCCGGGTGCGGGAGTGCAATGTCGATTGCTGAGCCAGGGGAAAAACGCGGATTGGCCTCTCTCTCGAAAATTCGGCTGTGATCTGGGCATGGCGTATGAGCTGCTCCTGAAGAGTCGTGATCTCGGGTTGAGCCCCTTGGGAGTGACCTTTCATGTGGGGTCTCAACAAACCGATCCGCAGCAATGGGTTGAGCCCATGCAGCAGGCGGCGGAATTGTACCGCCAATTGGGGAGGCATGATCTTGAACTGGGCTGGATCAATATTGGCGGAGGACTCCCGGCAACCTATCAAGGGACTCTTGTGCCCCTCTCGTGTTACGCCCAAACCATTCGGCAGTCCCTTCATCAATCCTTTGGCGCCTCACCACCTTATGTGATGATTGAACCCGGTCGGTTTCTTGTGGCGGATGCCGGAGTCATTCAGAGCGAGGTCATTCTGGTGGCTCACAAATCCCGTGAGGATGTCCGGCGATGGGTGTATCTCGATATAGGAAAGTTTGGAGGTTTGGCTGAAACCATGGATGAATGTATCAAATATCGCTTGCGCACCCACCGTGATGGTCCCATGGGATCTGTCATATTGGCGGGCCCCACCTGCGACAGCGCGGACGTGTTGTATGAAAAAACGTCCTATGAATTGCCTCTGGATCTGGCCATCGGTGATCGAGTCGAAATATTAAGCACCGGCGCCTACACCAGCAGTTACGCATCTGTGGGATTCAACGGGTTTCCTCCCTTGGCGACCTTTTGTCTGTAGCAGGCTGCTGATAAAGTCCGCCAGCTTCGTTCTCGCATCGCTCAGAGGCTCAACCTCCATAAAGGAGCCCCGTGTGCGCCTCTTCGCTCGCTACTGCCGCGCTGGGCAGCCTTTTTGAGCATTGTTTGGCACAGTGGCCATGCCCGAAGTCACGACGCCTTGTGGAACGAATACTAAGGTATTCTGTAGCCAGTTAAGAGCGTGTTCGACATTGTCCTTTCTTCTGTGGCGATTAATGCCCAGGCAAGTTCCTGGATAATCGAAAGACCCCGATGCTGTTTGTGATCGTGAGCGCGCAAGCGGTTGCTTGTTATCCCCAGGCATCCTGATGGTTTTAGCTCTGCCGTGACAGCATCTCTTCGGACTTCAGGCTCCCTTCGATTACGGTAAACTT
>JAOUGQ010000421.1 GCA_029865515.1 Nitrospirota bacterium | reverse complement strand
CTGCGCGGCGCGTCGAGCGCCTTCCAGCATCTTTTCCGGGGAGAGGAGCGCGTATCGCTCGATGGGGGCGGTGGAAATGGTTGATTGCGAACAATAATGACAATCTTCCTGACAGGCCCCACTTTTTGCATTTAACAACATTTGAAGCCGAACGGTGTTGCCAAAATATCGTGACCGGATCCGGTAGGCCGCATTCACCAGATCGAGAAGCTTTTCCTGAGGGGTGTCGAGAATGGCCAAGCCTTCTTCCCGACTCGGGACTGTTCCTTCCAGCACTCGGTCTGCCAAATTATGATATGGAGTCATGGGTTGTTCTCCCTTATTCTATCGTGTGCAATGAACGTTCTGAAGGGAATGGAGGACCTGTGAAATTGTATCGTTCATCTAAACCATTCCTGTTTTTTATGAAAGCGGGGCGACTTTGGAGTTCGGGTTCGCTCTTGACGCCCGTGCGGCCTGCGAAAATGGTTGACTGGTTTCAGGAATGGGGATTTGTGGAGCGTCCTCCCACATTTTTTCTAATGCGTAGTATTTCCGGACGTCCGATTTGAAGATATGAACGATGATGTCCCCATAATCCATTAAAATCCAATTCGCAGTCTCTTTTCCCTCAATGACCGGTTTGGTTTTGTAGCGTGTGGACATCATTTTTTCAATAAACGAGGCAATCCCTCGTACCTGGCGTTCTGAATCCCCCGAGGCAAAGACGAAATAGTCTGCCAACGACGTCATTGCTCCCACCTCCAGCACCAACACCTCTCCGGCTTGCTTTTCTTGCGCTGCCTGAGCGATGAAGACCGCTTGTTCTAAGGAAAGGGATGGTTTCGGGTGGGTTACACGGGCCATTGGTACAATCGGTGCTGAATTATATAGGACTCCACCGTGGGCGGCAACCAATGGCTGACGGGATGGCCCAGGGCCAGGTGCGCTCGAATGGTCGAGGCGGATACTTCGCAAGGCGGTACTGATAGGAGAATTATATTGTTGCCGGAAGAAAGAGGCACATCCAGACGGGTGGTGTCCTGTTGGTCCAGGCTCTGTAATGCTGAAGGCGGAGTAGGAGGAAAGAACGAGAGGGATTGCAGTTGCGCGAAGGCGACTCCCGGTCTGGAACAGACGATAAAGTGACAAAGGGTAAGCAGTTGGTCCACCTTTCTCCAGCTCGAGAAATCGAGAAAGGCATCCAGGCCCACGATAAACCCCAGATCCGTACCTTCGGGGCATTCTTTTTTGAATTGTGTGACTGTGTCGACACTGTATGACACCGCCGCTGATCGGATTTCGTGATCCGATACTGTGAAATGAGGAAACGGGGCTATGGCTCGCTTGACCATTTCTAACCGGTGGGGGGCCGGCGCAAGAGACGTTGCCGGTTTATGGGGAGGATCTCCCGTCGGGATGAAGATGATCCGATCCAAGTGCAGAGTGCTGTGCACATAACGGGCGATGTGCAAATGTCCATTGTGGATGGGATTGAAGGCGCCGCCCAGGAGGCCAATACACATCTTTGCTTTTATCCGAAGTGTTATTTTAAGCGGAATGGATCAACTTAATTATTCCCGGAATCGGATTGTTTCTTTGGTCGAAATGAATGAAGGCCGGGATTGGTGAAATAGGGCACTCTGCTGATGAAACGCGCTGTTACGTCAGGACGAGGTTGTCCCGGTGGATGACTTCTTCATACTCCAGAAAGCCCAGCAGCTGCCGGATTTCTGATGTTTTTTTACCTTTGATACGTTGGAGTGTTTCGGCGGAATAGTTCGTGAGTCCTTGCGCAAAGGCGACTCCTTCCCGTGTTGCGCACGTGATGGGGTCACCAGTAAGAAAGGTGCCTTTGATGTCCAGGATTCCGGACGGCAATAAACTTTTCCCTCGAAGGGTAAGTGCGGCGACGGCTCCTTCGTCCAACAGCAATTCCCCTTTCGGTCGAAGCGTATAGGCAATCCATTGTTTTCGACTTGTCAGCGGTGATTGGTCGGAGGCAAAAAAAGTTCCACCGGGCTTTCCTTCAAGGATTCCACCCAGGGCATTCGGCGTTTCTCCGTTTAACAACAGGGTGGAGACCCCAAATCGTCCGGCCTGCTTCGCCGCTCTGATCTTTGTGATCATGCCTCCACGACTGCTTTGTGTTCTGGAAGATCCGGCCAGGTCTTCAATGTCTTTGGTGATGGTGGAAACCAGGGGTATGAGTTCAGCGGAGGGATTGAGATGAGGATCCTGGCTGTAGAGCCCATCCACATCTGACAATATCACCAGCAGATTCGCATCCACTAAATGTGCCACTTGTCCGGCGAGGGTATCATTGTCGCCAAAGCGGATTTCATCAATGGCGACCGTGTCATTTTCATTGATAATCGGAATGACCCCTAACTGAATAAGGGTGATGAGGGTATGTCGGGCATTCAAAAACCGTCGACGGTCTGCCAAATCCTGATGGGTGAGGAGGACCTGCGCGATCTTGTTCTTGGTGTCTTCAAAGGCCGTTTCATAGGCCCGCATGAGCCGACTTTGGCCGACAGCCGCCGCAGCCTGTTGAAGGGGCAATTCAGTCGGATAGGGCGTAATGCCCAGGTGTGAGAGGCCCGCAACGATTGCTCCGGAGGAGACGATGACGATTTGCCGGCTCTGAGCCTGCAGGGCGCCC
>JAOUGQ010000418.1 GCA_029865515.1 Nitrospirota bacterium | reverse complement strand
CAATATTTTGGGATCGGCCTGGAAGCAGGGACAGGATCTTTCGTTAGCCCAACTGATTCAACAGATTCAATCTCCTCCATTTACCAAACTGGGGGTGATGGATCTCGAATCCGTGTTCCCCTCCAAAGAGCGATTTGCCCTGGCGATGCGCTTTAATAATCTGCTGGGGGCGCCGGGATTTTCGGTGTGGCTGGAGGGTCAACCGCTGGATATCAACCAGATCCTCTATACCCCTGCCGGAAAACCCCGCATTGCTATTTTTTCCATTGCCCATCTGAACGACGCCGAACGGATGTTTTTTGTCAGTCTCCTGCTCACCCAAATGGTCAGTTGGATGCGGAGCCAATCCGGTACAACGAGTCTACGGGCCTTATTGTATATGGACGAGGTGTTCGGATTTTTCCCCCCGGTGAAAAATCCGCCCTCAAAAGCACCGATGCTGACCTTGTTGAAGCAGGCTCGGGCCTTTGGTTTAGGCGTGGTCCTCGCCACCCAAAACCCGGTGGACCTTGATTACAAAGGACTGGGAAACACCGGGACATGGTTCATTGGCCGGCTGCAAACAGAACGGGATATGGCGCGCGTGCTGGACGGATTGGAAGGCGCGGCGGCCAACATGCAAGGCGGCTTCGACCGGCAACAGATGGAGCGCATCATTTCAGGCCTGGGCAATCGAATCTTCCTTCTGAACAATGTGCACGATGACCGCCCGGAAATTTTTGAAACTCGATGGGCTCTCTCCTATCTTCGGGGGCCCTTAACACGCACCCAGATCAAAACCCTGATGGATCCGTATAAAGCCACGCTTTCCGCCCCTGCGGCTTCATCCGTTTCCACACAGACCTCCGCCGCCGGTTCTCGATCTCATGCCGGGGCACCTTCCTCGGGTGGCGCCACGCATCCACCGGTCCTTCCCCCGGACATCCGTCAATATTTCGTGCCCATTCGCGGAGGACGCCCACAGGGAGCGAGCCTCGGCTATGAACCTCGACTGTTTGGCTCCGCCACGGTCCATTTCCTGGATACCAAAAAGAAGATCGATGAAACACGGGAACTATCCGTTCTTGTCCCGATCACGAACGGCGCGGTTCCCCTCGACTGGGATCAGGTGGTGACCTCTGACATTCCTGGCGATGACCTGGACTCGCATCCTGTCGAGGGCGCCACGTTTACCGATCTCCCCGCCCCCGCCAATCAACCTAAAAACTACAAAGAGTGGGAGAAGGCATTCGCAGACTGGGTCTACCGGAACCATACTCTGGAGATTTGGAAAAGCCCTTCACTGGACACCACCTCGCAGACAGGAGAATCGGAACGGGATTTTCGCGTCCGGCTGCAACAGCTGGCTCATGAATCCCGGGATGCCGAGACCGAAAAACTGCGCAAAAAATATGCGCCGAAGCTGGCGGCACTCGAAGACCGGATTCGCCGGGCTCAGCAAACCGTCGACCGGGAAGCGGAGCAAGCGAAACAACAAAAATTGCAAACGGCCATTTCGTTTGGGGCCACCCTGCTCTCAGCCTTCTTAGGGCGGAAAGCGGTATCGGGGACCTCGATGGGAAAGGCCACCACAGCCGTTCGGGGTTTAAGTCGGTCGATGAAAGAAGGCCAGGACGTGGACCGTGCCAACGAGAACGTCGAGGCCCTGACACAACAGCTTGCCGGCCTCGAAACGGAATTTAAGGAGGAGGCCGATGCCTTGGCGAGTCGATTGAATCCACAAGAAGAGGCCTTAGAGACCGTGACGGTTCGCCCTAAAAAATCTGATATTACCATTCGGCTGGTTGGATTAAGCTGGACGCCATTTTGGATGGATCCACAAGGGGGACGAACCCCGGCATGGGAATAAGCGCTTTAGTGAACTTGGCGGCCCATGATGTCCTCGCCATGAACACTCACTCACAGGCTATCCAACGTGCCTCTATTTAGGAGAAGATGTCAATCACCCTATCCAGTTCATCATATTACTCTGGAGGTCTCAACATGGAACTCATTCAACAACTCGTCGGCAATCTCGGAATCAATGAAGCACAAGCCAAGGGTGGCGCCGGTCTCTTGTTCAATGTGGCGAAAGAAAAATTAGGCTCAGGCGATTTTCAACAACTAGCCGATAAGATCCCCGGCATCACCGATCTGCTGAAAGCCGCTCCGAAACCAGGAGCAGGGGGTGGACTCATGGGAGCGCTTGGCGGTGCTGCGTCCGCGTTCGGCGGGTTGGGAGGAAAAATGGAAGGCTTAGGCAACCTGGCTCAACTGGCCGGCGGATTTTCTCAACTCGGATTGAGCACGGACATGGTCGGGAAATTCCTCCCTATTGTCTTGTCTTTTGTGCAGAATCAAGGCGGCGATTCGCTCAAAGGTCTGTTAGAAAAAGTCTTGAAGCCCTCGTAATCGTCAACCCGATGTCTTTCCCCAATGGCCATCGATGATGAAACGCTTACCTAAGGATGACATGATGAATCCCCAATATTTCTTTCTCTGCTCTCGCAGATTCTTTCCTCTCCTGATGTGTGGAATCGTCCTCTTGAGTCTCACCGCCCTCGGTTGCCAGACGGTCTACTATGATGCAATGGAAAAATTGGGCTATCCCAAACGCGACCTGATGGTCAGTGATGTCGAAAAAGCCCGTGATGCCCAACAGGAGGCCAAA
>JAOUGQ010000419.1 GCA_029865515.1 Nitrospirota bacterium | reverse complement strand
CGGGATCGAGTCCTTCCTCAGGATCCAGCTCCTCTTCTGGTTCGAGTGCTTCTTCCGGGTCCAGTTCCTCCTCCTTGACCAGCAGCAGCTCCTAACATTCTACTGAGATGTGTCAGCCGGGAATTAATTGAGGAAGCTTCTGCCCTGACGTTGAGGGCTACCATATCGTCTGTAATAATTGTCTTCTCTATGGGGGATTGAAAAATCTAAAAGGCGCGCGAAGGACTTCGTTATGAGCATGCGGACGTTTGTAGCTTCTGCAAAATGAGGTAATTTCAATTTTTACAACTGCAACACAGGTCGGAACCGCAAGTCAGTTCCTACGCTTGACACCTCCGGCCACCCTCGGTACTCTCCTCAAGTTTACGATGTAGGTCTGCCTCTTCGGCCACACCAGCCGAATTGAAAATCATCCTTTAAACGCTAGAGGGAAAAGCATGAAGAAGATGTTTGTGAATGGTTTGACCAAAAGTGTTGCTGCCGTGTTCCTTGCCAGCATGTGTGTCCTGGGTCTTTCATGGCAACAGCATGCCCTTGCCGCCGGAAAAGATTCCTTCCGCGTGGGTGTCCTTGATCCTCAAACGGTTATTGAAAAATCGAAAGCCGGAAGCCGTGCCCTGGCTGCCTTAAAAGAACATGCCCAAGCCAGGGAAACCGTGATGAAAAATGACCAAAAGGAATTAGAGAGTCTTCAGGAAGAACTCAAAGACATGGATCCCAAGCTCAAGGAGGACGAACAAAAACGCAAACAAGAACGGTTTGCCCAAAAGTATCAAGCGTGGCAAAAACAGGGGCAGGAATTTCAAAATGAGCTCGCACAAAAGCAAAAAGACCTGGTTCAGGAATATATGAAGAAAATCGAAGAAGCCACCAGTGCGGTAGCCTCCCGCCATGGCTTCGACGTGGTCATCGATAAAGGGAGCGAGAATACCTTAAAGATTGTGCTGTTCAATAGAGACGGCTTAGATCTCACCAGTGAAGTCATCAAGGAATTTGACCGTCGGTTTAAATAAGGCCTTATCGATTCCGACTGTTGAAAAAATCCCCCTGTGGGCATAGCTCACAGGGGGATTTTTTTGCCTCAAGCCCTCAATGCGTCTTTGCGTCTTATTGAGAAGTGCCACGGCTTTTCACCGTCAAGGAATATCCCGCGGCTTTCCAGGCCTTGATGCCACCCTCCATGGACCACACATGTTTATAACCCATCTTTTGTGCATTCTCCGCTGCTAACACCGAGCGATACCCTCCCCCACAATAGAGAATGACTGTCGCCAGCTTATCCGTGATGATCGCCTCAATATCCCGCTCAAGAATCCCCTTGCCGAGGTGGATCGCGCCTGGAATCATGCCTGATGCCACCTCATGGTCTTCCCGCACATCCACCACAAAACAGGGCACATCATCTTCAAGTTGGTGCTTCACAGACTGCACACTGCATTCTTGAACGTGCTCACGGGTTTCTTCCACCAATCGGACAAACGCTGGATTGTGCTTCATCACGTTGATATTCCCTCTTCATGAAATTTTTATTAGTAACGATATCCGACCCTCGCTCCGGACATTTTCTAATATGGATCACCCTCCAAAACCTTTAACAAACCCGGCTAATACACCGTCATGAGGGTTCGTTGTCGAAATCACCCAAGTATTTCACCTAAGCCAAGCCCTTCTCGTCAATCCACCACAGCTTTCGAAGGAGTATCGACTGGCAGCGCCCAGGACATGATCCCTCGGTCAATGAGACAATGTTAATACCACAGACTGAAAAAACAGGGGATCAGTCCCGTGGGAGGACTACGAGAGAACTTTCATCGAAAGTGTGAGAAGATAAAAAACGGGAAATTCTAGGAAGAGCGTGAATGAGGTCAGCACCCTCTGGCGGCGACAGCCTCTTCTTCCGACTGATACACGGGAACGATTTGAGGTAAATTGGCAAATTCCAGCAATTCTCTCACCGGGGCTTGCGGACTCACAATGCTCAAACGAATACGTTTGGTATTCAGCCGATGGTACCAGAGAAACATCTGCCCCAGTCCCACCGAATCGATCCAGGTAATGTTCGAGAAATTAAGGACTATATGGTGGCACCCGATCTCCTGAGCACCCAAAATAGCGACTTCAATCCCTAGCTTCGATTGAGAATCAAACCGGCCAGACAACTCCAGTACCTTCGTATCTTGACGCACATGTTCTCTGACGGTAAGCATCGGGTTCTGCCTCTTGGGTATCTTGTCGGCAGCACCAAAGAAAAAATGTACCTTCAATGGACAAGTTTGGAGAAAAAATCATGGGAAGGAATACGAGACTGCCACGAGGCACAGACGACCCTCGACTAAAATGAAGCACAGGATGAAGGCAGTACCCCCCCCCTAGAATGAACATGTCCTAGCCGTTTCATTTTCAGCAAAGCAACCCGGGAAAAGACTAAACTGAATTATCTGTTTGAAGCCACGCAATCAAAAGAACAATCCCATTCTTGCGGAAACGAACCCTTTTTCTTGATCGCCCAAAGAAGATATATGGAGACGGATTCCCCTGATGGCAATCAAGGATTGAGTGCGATCTAAGCTCCGGGCCGCTGGGAATGAGGATCAATGGCTCTTCAATGAAACTCGAGTCTTTGTAAAGCCATGCGATTGGCGACAACCAG
>JAOUGQ010000417.1 GCA_029865515.1 Nitrospirota bacterium | reverse complement strand
TCCCCAATAAAAAATTGACAGTCGTTTAGTATATCAAATAATTGAGGACCTTATATCGGGGCGTTGGTATGGGAGTGGAAAACAGTATTGTGGGTTTCCTGCTTGTGAGAATCGTGATGGCGCCAACCTGTGGTTAAGGCTGGATAATAAGAGAATTAAGCAGTTTATTGGCTTCCCGTTGATCCTGTTGCCTGGACTCTGATGAAGGAGAGGGAGGGTCTGTGTTGATTATTTTTAGAAGTTCAGCCCCCGCCGCGGTTTGGTTTTGGCGCTTAATGTAAATTTTGGCCAAATCAAGTCTTGCTCCAGTGTAATCGGGTTTTGCTTCTAAGGCTCGAACGAGATATGTGATGGCCATGTCTTTGTCTCCTCCGAGAAACCAGGGAAGTTCTTCCAGCATCATCCCCATCATGTGAAGCGCCGGGGCGTGGTCTGGGCTTAGTTCTAATGCTCTTTTTACGTGTGTTTTCAGCGTATTCACCGTGAATGCAGAGGCCATGACTCCTGCGGTCTGCGCGGAGCTTCCAAGATTGGCCGCGTATAAATAATGGGCTTCCGCATTGTGTTCTTCCATATCAAGGACCCGTCTGGCCAGACGGGCACCTTCATCAAAAGCCTGACGTTTCTGATTCTCGTCCTGATAGATGTCCTGTCCAATCTGTAGATACAAGTCGGCTAACTGTAAGAGCGTGGCGGGGTCTGAAGAATCCTGGCTTCCCTGAGACTGAAGTGTTTGGAGTTGCGTTAAAGGGGATTTCGAAGGTTCGGTGCTGAGGGAACCAGGTTCTGCCCAAACTCCCTGAATCCCCTTAAACAGCAAAAGTCCGACAAGCACGCATCCGAAAGTTTTGGAAATGAGGCGGCTGAGCCGTCGTGTGAAGGAAGTGTCAGTGGCCATAGTCTTCGGTGTTTTTAATGAGATCCCAGGGAGCAATAAGACCCACCAGGGACTTGGATTCTATCACAGGTAAAATGCGGAAGTGTTCCTGGACGTGGAGGAGAATGGTGGCGCAAGCCAGGTAGGAGGTTTCAGGTGAAACCGTTGGAGGATCGGTTTTCATTAATCCTTCGATTGGCCGGTTGCGGAGCGCGGCAAGTTTTTGATGGACCTCTTCCAGATCGGGGGCAAAGGTTACCTGGGATAATTCCCCGGAGAGAATATAGGGGGGAAGGATGGACGGAAAGACCATCATGATCGAGAAGATGCCTCGCAAACCGCCTTCCTGATCGAGCACAGGAAAGGCCTGGAATTTTTTTCGTGCACATTCCCGAAGGGCCCATCCTACGGTGCATTGCAGGGGAAGGGTCGTGATCGCCGTCGTCATAATGTCTTTGGCTTTCATAGATATCGCCACCAGATGTAGAGGGTTGAAATGATGATTTGCAAGAGCATGATAGGGAACGCCATGATCAGAAAGGGGACGAACCGGAATGAAATGCCATTTCGTTGGGCAATCCCCGCGACCACCAGATTAGCCGAAGCGCCGATCAGTGTGCCATTTCCCCCTAAGCATGCGCCAGCGGCCAAGGCCCACCAAAGGCCTTGCAGTTGCTCCGGGGGCACTCCCGCTTCCTGAAAGACGGGAAGCATATCTTTGACCATGGGAATCATGGTAGCGACGAATGGAATATTGTCGACAATAGCCGAGGCCAGGGCTGATACCCACAAGATGGCCATTGCGGTGATTGCGAAATTTCCGGCGGTCGCGTCGATGGTCCACGCGGCCAGTGTGTTCAACAGGCCGGTGTGTTCGATGCCGGCCACGATGATGAACAGCCCGCAAAAAAAGAAAATAGTGACCCATTCCACATGACTAAAGAAGCCGTGCACTTTATGCGCGCTTTCCTCCGGATTCAGGCCGTAGGTGACGAGCCAAAGTAAAAGGGCGGCACCGAGCAGCGCAATGGTCGCCGGCTCGAGTTGGAGCGTATGGTGAAGAAAGAATCCCAGAAGAACTAACCCGAACACGCTGAGACTCTGCTTGAGGAGCCGCCAGTCGGTAATCGCTTCCCACTCGTTAAACGCCATTAATCGGGAACGTGCGTCAGGAAGGACCACGAGTTTTTTCCTATAAAGAATGGCCAGGGGAATGAGGGTCATCATAAACGCGAGAATGGCCAGGGGAGTCAGATGCACGAGAAACTGATTGAATGTGAGTCCGGTGGCCGACCCGATCATAATATTGGGCGGATCGCCAATCAACGTGGCGGTGCCGCCCGTATTCGAGGCATTGATTTCCGCAAACAAAAACGGATAGGGGTTGATTTTCAATTCTTGCGCGATGAGGAGCGTGACCGGAGCAATCAGTAAGACCGTGGTGACGTTATCCAGCAAAGCGGAAAGGATGGCCGTGATGCCTGACAACATGATCAAAATTCCCAAAGGATGACCGTTGGCGGTTTTGGCCGCTTTGACAGCGAGAAATTGAAACACGCCGCTACCCTGGGTAATGCCCACCAGGACCATCATACCGGTCAATAATCCAATCGTGTTGAAGTCGATGCCTGCAATAGCCTGCTCCTGGGTCAGGACTCCCAACCCGATGACGAGTCCCGCCCCCATGAGGGCAATAATGGCCCGGTTAATCTTTTCGCTGATGACGATGGCATAGGTGATGAAAAATATGGCGGTCGCCACCACCATGGGGGAGAGC
>JAOUGQ010000416.1 GCA_029865515.1 Nitrospirota bacterium | reverse complement strand
AGCGAGAGCCATTCAGGAGAGTCGGTGCGAACATTGGCGGCATAAGTGCGCTGTTCCGATTGCTCAGCGCATGTGCCGGTGGCTGTGGCGAATAGGCCACATTCCCGATTCCGACAATCCAGGCCATCGCGCATGCGGATGAGGTCAACATCGCTTTCACCATGACATCGTGTCTCTTCTTTTACCGCACCAGCCGGTAATGTTTGATATAGATTTCGTCGCCGCTCGAGACGTCGTTGTCGAGCAAAATGACATGTAATTGTCCGCCTGGTATGCCTGGAGTCTGGCGTCCGTCCAAATCCCAGAAGGTGATGCCTTCCGGTTCCTCATATTTTGACCAGCCGGGATGGAATTCAAAAAAGAACGAACCTGAGTTCTTGTCTGCGGTGGATTTGGTGACGAACTGGAGCGGTGTCCCACGGAAGACCCAAATGCCGCCGTCTCGCGGACTAAAGTCGCTGTCCTTCCCGTTGACAATAAATAAGTGAGAACCGTCAGGAGAAAACTCGCCGCCCTGCAGATAGGGTTTGATGTCGAGTGGAGTGTTGCCTTGAAAGAGCACGACCTGATTGACGAACCGAAACGCGGCGCCGGGGGTGGCATTCAACCGCGAGACCTCCACGCGATAGCGAAAAATGGGGTTCGCCCGGTCGATGACGTCGTTTGACGTGTACAGATACAGGCCGTCGCTTTCGGCACGAAGTGCGCACCATCCAGCCTTTTTTTGTCCCGAAAGAATAAATGATCCGACGAAGGACAGATCGTGAGCGCGAAAGACGGCGATGCGTGGTGTCTGTGATCCCTCCAGGGGTATGAAGAGGAATCCTCCGTTTTGGTCAAGATCTCCAAAATGGTTGTATCCCACGCGCTTGAGGGAGTCGGGGATTCCCACTGCGAGAATACCTTTTGCTGGATCAGGCCCGGACAATTGCCGGTTGAGATCATGAGTCAGCGGAAACTTCCAAAGCCTGGACTTTTGAGTAATAAACCAATTTTGATTATCATGGGCCAAGCCCTGCAATTCACTACTCCACCCCGGGCTACGATGAGAGGGGTAGTTACCGCGGTACTCGATGCGGGAAAAGAGTGTTGGAGGCGTCCGATGATCCCGCACGACAGGTCCCTTCTGCGCGACGGCAAACTGGATCTGCGCTGTGGAG
Organism: Nitrospirota bacterium; assembly: GCA_029865515.1. Taxonomy (GTDB): domain Bacteria; phylum Nitrospirota; class Nitrospiria; order Nitrospirales; family UBA8639; genus Nitrospira_E. The sequence goes on along the minus strand of JAOUGQ010000416.1, from coordinate 1,498 downwards.
GCCAGCATGGCTGAAAAACCTCTGGAGCGGGTCCCCGAAAGTGAACCCGGCGCATCCAGCGCCTGGCCGTTCGGTAGCACCAGGACAATATGAACCACATCAGGGTCCTCACCCACGACGGTGACGGCCAGCGGCGCTTCGATCTCTTCGCTATGGGTGGTTGCCTGTGCATCAAGGAAGAGCGTCGTGCCGCCTGGTGTATTCAATTTGAGGCGGGAGCCGACCAACGTCTCCACCTCGTACGTTCCCGCCTCTACCAAGACATCGCTCCCGTCTGACTCCACAAAATGGGCAGATTGTTGTAAGCTGAGTGTGGACGCCGCGTCAGCCCACGAGTGGAGTCCTGTGAGGAGAAAGCAAGTGATCAGAGTATGGACCAGGGTGTTCAATCCAGATCCACTAGAGAATCTTTTCATGGAAAATTTTCCTTCTCCACTTCACATCTTTTCAACGAAAGTCCCCAGAATTTTTATGCCAGGGGTATTTCACCAGTCCAGTGGGATGACAGGTGTCAGGCATACAGGGAACTGTGGGCTCCTGTCCTTCCTGGCTGAAGCTTATTCAGCCGGAACGGTGATTTCCATCTCTTCTTCCGCAGATGGCTCCCCATCAATCCCACGACTCAATACGGATCCTTTAAGGCCCGATAGGGGTGCTCTAAAGGTGACTGTCCCTCCGGGTTTATACGGCCCGCAATATTTTGTGGTGCCGCTTCTCACGCCACCGGTCGTGGGATCCGAGTAGTTGCAGGTTTTCCCGTTATAGGCTCCACAGGAAAATCCACCCGTGTTGGAAAAATCTGTGATGACGCCGATGATGTCTCCTGGGGCCTGACAAATGCAGGCGCATTGTTTGTAAATTGGATTTTTGGGTACGGCCCAGGTGACTTCGGGTGAGGGGAGTAAAAATGCAAGCCCCAAAGCCAGAATGACGCCCATACGGTTAGGTTTCCAACTTTCACATTGTCTAAGATGTGCCATGGCCTTCCTCCTTTGGCAATTAATGAATGTGAGCTCTCTTGCCTTTCTTCATTGTTCTCTCAGAAACGTCTGAGGGATTGACTCAAATGCCCCAGCGAGTTCACGTTTTGAGGATTTCATGAATTCTTCTCCTTGCGGACCTGCCTGATAAGATTTTTCAAATCCTTCAACTCCAACGCCCCGGGAACCAGTTCGGTCCCGATAATAAATCCAGGGGTGCCGTTGATACCCAACTCTCTTGCAAGCGCTCGATTCCCTTCGATGACCTCCTGAAGGGTTGGATTTTGCATGTCGGTGTTGAGTCGTTCCTTGTCCAATCCAACCGCTGTCGCAATGTTGAAGATGGTTTCCTGTGTCAGCTCATTCTTCGAGGCCAGTAACGCTTCATGAAAGGCCACATGTTTGCCTTGGGCTTTTGAGGCTAAGGCCGCACGCGCGGCGAGCACTGAGGCTTCTCCAAGGATGGGATAGTCTTTGTAGACTACTCGGACATTGGGATCGTCTTGTTGTAGTTGAGT
>JAOUGQ010000415.1 GCA_029865515.1 Nitrospirota bacterium | reverse complement strand
CAGCTTAACAGCCGAACGAACCGGCTTTCGAGAGCCGGAAGAACCTGTCATTCGCCAGGGATCTAAAAGTTCTTTAATCTTCGCTTCCGGCAAAACACCTTGACTTCGCGCAAGCTCCCGAACCGTTTGACCGGTTTTGTAGGATTCCTTGGCAATAGCCGCCGCTGATTCATATCCAATAGCAGGAGCCAGCGCCGTGCACATAGCCAGGCTTTTCTCAATGAACCCTTCGCAGGTGTCTTTATTGACCACAAGTCCTTCCACGCACCGACGTGAGAAATTTTCGGCAGATTTCGCAAGCAGGTCAATCGACTGCAAGAGATTATGGGCCATCACCGGCAACATGACTAACAACTCGAAATTCCCTGCCTGCCCCGCAACTGTAATCGACGTATCATTGCCAATAACTTGAGTGGCCACCATCGTGACAGATTCGGCAATGACTGGATTCACCTTACCGGGCATAATGGAGGATCCTGGTTGAGTCTCCGGCAATTGGATTTCGCCCAGGCCACAACGAGGCCCCGAGCCCATCCACCGAAGATCATTGGCAATTTTCATCAAGCTCACCGCAATGGTCCGCAAGCACCCGCTGGCTTCCACCACCGAATCCTGAGTGGACTGGGCCTCGAAATGGTTTTCGGCCTCCCGCATGGGATAGCCGATTTCCTTTGACAATAGCCGGATGGCCGCCGAAGCAAATTTTGGATGTGCATTGAGGCCCGTTCCGACCGCGGTTCCACCCAGGGCTAATTCCGCCAGCACGGCTTGGGCATGTTTGGCTCGCTGAATGGCCAGCTCCATCTGCCGCGCGTAGCCTCCGAATTCCTGACCCAACCGAATGGGCGTGGCATCCTGTAAATGAGTTCGTCCGATCTTCACAACCCGGTCAAATTGCTTCGCTTTTTGACGAAGGGCCTTGTGCAGCCGCCCCAGACGTGGCAATAAATTTCTTTGAATTTCTTCTATCGCCGCAACATGGATGGCCGTTGGAATGACGTCATTACTGGATTGTCCCAAATTCACCTGATCATTGGGATGCACCTTACGGCTTCCTCGATCGCCATTCAGGATTTCCGACGCTCGATTCGCAATCACTTCATTGGCGTTCATATTCGTCGACGTCCCGGATCCCGTTTGAAAAACATCCAGAGGGAAATGTTCATCCCATTGTCCCGCCACCACTTCTCTGGCCGCTTGTTGAATCACACGAGCCGGCTTTTGATCTAAAGTTCCCAACGATTCATTCGTCAGGGCGGCTGCCCATTTAATCAATCCCAGCGCCCGAATTAAGGGACGCGGAAACCGTATCCCGCTAATGGGAAAATTTTCGATAGCCCGCGCCGTCTGGACTCCGTAGTAGGCGGTGACGGGAACTTCTAAAGGCCCCATCGTATCCCGTTCAATTCGGGTCCGACCGGACGGGGAGAGCTGAGAGGGAGATCGCGTTGAGTTTCGAAGCAATGATGACTTCCGAGAAACCGGGCGACGCGTCATGGATCGTGTTCCTTTCTAGGGCTTGAGAAGACGATCGAGAAGAGTTCAGGAATCACCTACACATAACAAATCCTGAAAGCGACTGAAAACAGAAAAAAAGAATCTTGGAGAAGTCGATTCTGTGAAGCAAGAGAAAGAAGAAAAAATGGAGAATGAGCTCCCAATCAACCCAAGAGACGGTTCCTTATCAAGAAACTATGGTGCGCACTCTGGACATTCCTTCCGCTCCACCTGAGCATGAAATTCGGCAGACGTCAGAGGAAACACCTGGTCGCAGGTTTCACAATAGCGAATTTCGAAAAAGGGCACTCCATCCTCGTTGATCTCACAGGGCAGCAGCAAATCCATGGGATCAAACCCAAGGGTTTTTTCATCAGGAAACTTGACCACCGCAAGCCGGACATTAAAGAATTCAAACACCCCTTCCTTCCCCTTGTACTGGTCCTCATGACCCATCACATACACAGGCTGGCCTTTGCGTTTGAGGCGCAGATCCTTTAAGGTTCGCTCCGTCTCGGAAGCACAAAAAAATTCTTGGGTTGGGGTAGGTTCACTCATCCCCACAATTGTCCTCGTTCACACGTATTCAATCGACTCATCCTTCCGCATAAGGGTGGAACAGCTTGTAGCATGGCCTCAAAAAGGAGGTCAAGGCGGAAGGAGTAGCCAGTCCACTCACAAAGGAGGCTTGCCCATGGCTGACATTACGATTTATCACAAACCAACCTGCTCCACCTGCCGACAGGTCATCAAATTAGTCAAAGAAAGTGGTCAACCCTTCACGGCAATAAACTATTATGAAAAACCATTTTCCAAATCCACGCTAAAAGGGTTACTCAAAAAGGCCGGGCTCAAATCTTCGGACATTATCCGAACAAAGGAAGAGATATACAAAAAGCTTAACTTGCCACAATCGCATTTCACCGATGATGAATTATTAGACATCATGATCAAACACCCGGATCTCATTCAACGTCCCTTGGTCAAAAAAGGGGATCACGTCATTCTCGCCCGTCCCCCGGAAACGGTCAACACAATCCTTGGATGAGACCAAGAGCCATCCCGGAAGTCCGTCGAACTAGTGGGATCGACAGCGAAAAAGTGGATGAGGAGGCTGGAAATTTATAGTTTCGGTCGCCTTATACCTTATTAGTGGTGTGAT
>JAOUGQ010000112.1 GCA_029865515.1 Nitrospirota bacterium | reverse complement strand
AACTGAAAATCTTGATCTTTTTTCACGATATATGACGCAAAAGTCCACCTAAAATTTTTTACGTAATATTCATTGATCTTTTATCTTTTTAGGTTACAATAGATTTAGTTCATTCAAGCACGCATTGGTCCTCGTATCTCATTCAACATTCCCTACCTGGTTGTTCTTTTCCACTTTGACACGAGGGACCAAGGATGGACCCCAAGGCGTTTTTCACTTTTAACAGGAGGTCTGTGCTATGAAACGATTCCCCTTAGTCGGGTTGAGTGTATTGTTCGTATGTGGATTAGCTTTTTCGACATCAGGGTGCGGGGAACAAAAAGAAGGCCCGGCCGAACAGGCTGGAACAGCAGTCGATCAAGCAATCGAAAAGACAACCGATTCCGTCAAGGAAACCATGGAACACACCGGGGCAGCCATCAATGAGGCTTCAGAAAAAACCGGGGAAGCGGTCAAGGAAGCGGTGGATAGCACGGAAAAAATGGTTGAGGATGCGACCCATAAATAACGTCCTCAATTCCTCAATACACGTCATTGCCATAGGCTGACGCACCTTCCATAACCCCAAGTCTCTCTAGACACCTAGGGGGGAGGTCGGTAAGGACGAAAGCCGTCCTCTTCTCCTGCGAATTCGGATGGTCGTAGCTCAACCTCCGAATTCATAGGGGAGAGCGGAAGAAAGCTGGATACCGGACATGGATAGGATTTGGATACAAAATGTCCGCTTTGTTCAAAGGTGATGGATGTATGAATCCGAGAGTGGTATCTTTGCCTCTCAACTCAATCAAGGCATTCATCCAAGCAGGAGAAAAGGCATAATGGTAGACAAGTGGGTAAAGACCATCTTTGCGATTTTGGCTGTACTCTTTTTTCTCTCCGTCAGCAGTCCTCACGTGCGGGCAGAAAGCCGGTGGGGGTTTGGCACGGATATTGGTTTCTTGGCGGATACCGTCGATGACACCGTGTTCACGCTGAGTTTCCAAGGAGACTATTATCTGGACTCGCACTTTTCCGTCGGGCCACAACTCTTGATTTCTCCCGGTGGAGACCTCAGCCAAATCACATTTGCCGGCATTGCCCGATATCACATTCCCTTGGGTGCCGTGGCTATCATTCCTTTTGGCGGATTAGGGTTCGTCTATGCGGATTTGGATCGAGGCCGACGGAGTGATGACGATGTCAGCTATACGTTTCCCTTTGGGGCAACAGCGGCCTTCAAAATCAACCAGACCATTTCCCTGGCAAGCACACTCATCTTCACCTTTCAAAATATTGATTTAAACAACCGAGTGGGTAGCGATAATCTGAACATCGGAATGCTATTTGGTTTCCGATTTCAACCCTAAACCCCTGCGAGTCATGATCAAGCACCATTACAATCCACCCGCCTGAATTCAGAACATCCACAGACTGATCGCTTTCTCACTCGAGCTGGGAGGAAAACAGGGCAACAGTCAGGCAGGTGAAGAGACGTTGGAGAAGGTCGCCTGGCGCTTACTCTTTCACATCTTCCAAATACGCGGCAATGCGATCCAAAGCCAATGCATTGAGCCGCTTTCCATACCACCGGGGCATGACCCGATCAGAGTAACCGGGTACGACATACACCCCTGGATTCAAAATCGACTCCTGGATATATTCACGAACCGTCGTAGCCGTCCCTTGGTATTGAGGGTCTGCCAATCGAAGCGGTCCATTGGTGCCTAATACTAACGGGGGCCCTTCTCGTCCTTGAGCAGGGGCAATACCAGGGATAGTATGACAGACCGCACATCCGGATTGAACAAACAGCTTATCCAGCGGCTCGGTGCCGGTGGCCAACGGCACGTCAAGGAGCGCCACCGATGCAGCTTTTTCCGGAACGGTATCCTTTTGGTCTTGATTGGTAGAGTCAACCACTTTGGCTTCGCCAGGGGCCGAAGCAGGTTGGTTGAGCAGATTGACTGAAAGCGTAGCCATAATGCCACAAACCACGACCATGAAAATCAGAAACGTTTCCCGGCTACCTGAAGACCTTGGTGAATTCGTTTTTTTCATCGATACCCTACCCGCGCTCTTGCAACCGTCAAGGATATTTTCCTGGTAAAAGGGACAAACAATCCATAGGGGAAAACCTGAGGTGATCTACCGGAAATTCTAGTACCCTGTCAAATGCGCTATAAACACCTGGGACTCAGTTGACGAATACGTTCAGATACAATTAAGAATGGGGTCTAAGCCGAAAAAACAGCAGCCGTCATGCCCCCGATTGTCAGTGGCAATCTCTCTGTGGCCATGTCATCCCCGCCGGTTGGTAGCGGGGATCCATCCGAAGCAAATCCCAGATGGATTCCCGAGAACCAATCTCGGGATTGACGAGGAAGTGAGATCCGGTTTGTGCGGAAAAGACAGAGGGAGGACTTGCCCTTTCAAAACGCAACACTTCATCATTCATCGGACACTGGAGAAGAGATCATATCTAAGCTTTGACAAATCAATGCTCTCATGACAAAGCATTCGACACTCTTCTGATTGAACGGCTTTCGCAAAACAAGTGAACCTCCCTTGTCCCGCACCCAGGACTTTTGGTATCCCCATAATAGAAAAAAGAGCCACCATCATTCGCCCGATCCCCTTCGCCCATGCTTGACATTGCCCTATGACTGTTCCACCGTTTATTCCACACCCTTGGCTTCATGGCCCTCACCGCATGACCCTTATTCCGCGATGGTGGCCTCGTGGCAGCTTTCCGCCAGGGATGTTTGCCCAAGATCGAATTTTTCAGGTCACTCCGGAGATCGGCCTCCTCACAAAATGCCATTGGCAACCCTCTCCCGCCAAACACCCGACCGTGTTGATCGTCCATGGGCTCGAGGGATGCATAGAATCTCACTACATGCGGGGGCTCGCGCAGAAAGCCTGGCAAGCGGGGTGGAATAGCATTCGCATCAATCAACGAAACTGTGGAGGATCGGAACATCTCACGCCCACCCTCTATCACAATGGTCTCAGTCAGGATTACCACAGCATCATTCGAGAAATCACCGAACAGGACGGATGCCACGAGGTATGGCTCGTCGGCTATTCCATGGGAGGCAATCTCACTCTCAAATTAGCAGGAGAGCTGGGCTCATCCCTCCCCTCGCTTCGTGGGGTCGCAGCGGTGTGCCCGAACATTCAGCCCGCCGCCTGCGTCTGTGCCCTGCAACGTCCATCCAATTGGATCTATCATCAATATTTTTTAAAAAGTTTAAAAGCCAAATTACACAAAAAAGCTCAACTGTATCCTGGGCAATGGGACCTATCGCGCCTCTCCAGCATACAGACCATGTGGGAATTTGACGAAGTCTATACCGCTCCAGACGGTGGGTATCGAAATGCAGCAGACTATTACGACAAAACTGCAGCTCGAAATAAGCTGTCCGCAATCACCATCCCGACCCTCATCATCACGGCCCAAGACGACCCATTTATCCCTTACGACATGTTTGCCGACCCTGCTCTCCAATCCAATCCCTGCATTCGTCTTTTGGCCACCGCTCATGGTGGCCACTGCGGCTTTTTCCAACAGCGCCATCTCCCTGAGGATCCATTTTGGGCTGAAAACCGCATCATCGATTGGATTCAATCGCAACTCCTCTCATCATGAATCAACACCTACCCCATTGATAGTTTCGCGAGGAGGAGGCTCCCGGCCAACCAGGCGTTCTACCTCATTTTCCCGCCGTTCTCCTCTTGCGAGAGCACTAGCAGGTAGGGTAGAACCTTGTTCAGATGAATAACCAACTCTCTCAGTTACGATTCCCGTCACCAGCCTCCACACACCCATGAGCTTAAAACCCGGTTCACCAGGAAAAGGAATTCTTCGCCAAATGCATAAGGCGCAAGAAAAATATCTGGAAGGATGGCTGGATGTGCCCGCCCACGTGCATCACACAGCCTATCGCATGGCGAACCCGCCAAGTGAACGCCCCCAAAGTCGCAAAGAGTTCCAACAGCTTCTCGCCTGCCTGGAGATGGACCCCTCCTCCATCGTCCTGGAGGACAAAGTGGGATTCGGAGTCAAAACAGGAACCAAAGGGGACCGGCTTATCGCCATTTGGGAAGCGCACACCGAATATTATAGTTACCAGGTGTGGCACATCCCCGGTGATCCCAACCAACTCTTAGGATTCGGGCCATTGATATTTCCCGGATATGCGTTTCCCTTTTCTCCGTTGGGCCTCCAAGTCAATGCATTGGATTTATTGGTCACCCCTTCACGAACCTATGATCACGAAGAATTGGGGACTTTTCTCCCCGGCCCGCAAATATATGCCAGCAGGGTTCTTGAAGAAGATATTTCCATTGCCACCAGCTTCACTCCCGATGAACATGGCCGGGAACGCTATATCATCTGGTCCCCCGACCCTCTCTTACTACGCCCCAAACTGGCAAGATTGATGACGATCCTCACCACACTTGAAAATTATACGCATCTGATTCTGCTTCCCTACCCGGCCTTTTCCCGGGCCGTAGATCAAGTCCAAATCTTCGAACAGCGCCATCTCTATCAACGAACCCTCATCACCAGAGAACTCAAGCAGGCCACACATAGCACACTGCAACAGTGGCTGGAAGGATTAACCCAGAATTTCCTGGAAGTGGGACGGCTGGCGGATTCCATGCGTTATCGCCTTTCGGCTTCGGTCCCCTACGATCGCATTGTGCACAGCAATACCCGTGCCCTCCAGGAACAATCGCTGCCTTACGGCCGAACCCTCACCGATTATATCCAATGGAAAATTACGGGAGTGGCCGATGGATATCAGCAGTTACTCTCCCGCATTCACGCCTTAGAGCAGGATTTTGAAGGCACGATTGCCGTCTTGCGAACCAAGGTGGAATTGCTCTTACAAGAGCAAAATTTGGCGCAACAGGATCAAAACGTGAAACTCCTGGCCAGTGTGGATAACACCACAAAGAGCCAAGTGGTTCTTCAACACACCGTGGAGGGCCTCTCGGTGATCGTGATTGCCTATTATGTCAGTGGCCTGGCCAACTACCTCTTCAAGGCCCTGCACGAACTCGGCTGGCTAGCAAGGTATGAATTGGCGTCAGGGATTTTTGTGCCCATAGCACTGGGCCTCTCATTCGCCATCATCACATGGGGGCGCAAACGCATTCACAAAAAACTCTCCCCAGCTACACATCAGTCCCCTTCCAGCACCCCCGACATTTCCTAATCTCGTTAGGTCCACGCGCCTTCCTTAATTCATCATGAAGGTCAAAGCCTGTTCTGATATGGCAGGGAAGAGATCCCTCTTCTCCACTGCAAGAAAACACATTCTGCAATTGACCCAGAACACCTGTCATGTGAAAAACCGCCAAAGAGCCGAAATCCATGCCCTTCAAGTACCGCGCCAAACTGACCGAAAACACAAGAAACGGTCATGCCGCGGACAAAGGAAGACCAAAGCCGTACCTAAAGGGGTGAGTATGCCTACAGCCAAAGAGTTGGTAACAAATTGCACGAAACTATTTACGCTGCCGGAAGTGTACCTGGAAGTCAAAAAGGTCATTGATAATCCAGACTCCACCATGGCCGACCTGTCCCGGGCCATCAGCATTGACCCGGGCATGACCGCCACGGTCCTCAAATTAGTCAATAGCGCGTTTTACGCGATGCCGAGAAAAGTCGAGACCATTTCACGAGCAGTGGGGATCCTAGGGATGCAACCGATTCATGATTTGACGCTGGCGGTCGCCGTCACCAAAACCTTCTCCGGCCTCAACCAACAGGTCATGAATATGAACGTGTTCTGGGCGAACAGCTTCTTCAGTGGACTGGTGGCACGGGAGCTGGCTAGAAAATGCTTTCTGATTGATAGTGAACGAATGTTTGTTGAGGGCCTGCTGAGAGACATCGGACATTTAATCCTCTATGAGCAACTCCCTGAACAATCAGAGCAGGCGTTGCGAGAGTCCGCCAAAGAGGGAACTCCCGTTCATACCGTGGAGCAACAGATATGGGGATTTGATTTTACCGAAGTGGGCCAGAGTCTGATTGAGAATTGGCAACTCCCCAAAAATTTTGGTATCGCCATCCGGTATCAGAACAATCCGAAGGAAACCAAAGATCACGGGTTTGAAGCCGCGCTCCTCAACATGGCCAGCGCACTGACGGAAGGATTCCAAGCACCTAATGGCAACACGGAATGGCAAAATCTGGTGGCTCCGGAATCGTGGGCATTAACCGGTCAAAATGAGGAAGCCCTAAAAGAATCCATGCTGGAAGCCGGCAAACAACTCTCCAGCATGTTAGATCTCATGGCAGAAGCACACACATCAATGGCGTAACGATAAGAAGGTCAGCAAGACCTGATTGCCAGGTAAGTGGCACCAGCTCAATAGGAAAAAAGCGGAAAACCGCACGCGTCACACTCACACAATAAGGTACAGATCCTATGCCCACACAAACAGCCTCCTCGGTCATCTATCAAAAAGCTCCATTAATTGATGCCACATATCAGGTGACCTTTCCACAAGATTTGCAAATCTCATCGGCGCCCCCGGTAGGCTTTCAAAGGAAAACGAAAACACGTTTCCCGAATTTTTCCCTGACACCGGATAAAACCTCGTATACCTTCGCAAGTGCCGACCAGCGATGGCACATGGTACTTGGGAGTAGCTCCCTCGCGGTTGTTGCCAGGCATTACGACGGATGGGAAACCTTTCAGCAGCACATCAACCTCGCCACTGAAGCGTTACAGTCAGAATACACCCCGCCGTATTTCTCCCGCATCGGATTACGTTTCAGAAATATCATTCGGAAATCCGTGCTCGGCCTGTCAGATAAAGAATGGGATCAACTCTTACAAAACAAATGGACAGGCGATCTCGCCTGGTCTGGTGTAGCCGGGGAAATGAAGGCCACCCGCAGCGAAGTGCTGATGGGCCTAAACGGAGGCGATGACCTGGTTTGTGTGCGACATGGGCTCGTCCAGATTGCTCAACCCACCCAGGAAATGGGCTATTTGATCGATCATGATTTTTTTGTCAACAGACAAGTCTTGATGGCAGAGATTCCCAAGAAACTTGCAGAGTATCATCAAGCCGCCCAGCGATTTTTCAAATTGTGGATCACCGACATGTTGCATCAAGCCATGCAACCCAAGAAACGCTGAGGAGACGTTCCCGCAACAATGGCATGAGGGTAGCCGGGCATGAAAAAGCGGACAAGGTCCGCCCCCATCTCCTCACTGTGCACACATCACGCCAGCCACCGCTCGTCTCCTTACCATTTAAGAAAAACGACTTCCAGTCAGGGCGGCAGGTTCAACCTGGCTCGTGACCGGTCCCTCCGAAGTCCAACGTCCCACCTGATTCCGTCCCCCCTGTTTCGCGACATACAGGGCTTTGTCAGCTTGATCCACCAACTCCAGAGGATCAGAAGCCCCAAGAGAGGCAGCTGACACCCCAAAACTCATGGTAATTTTCTTGCCGGATGTCGTGCGAATGGACTGACTGGCCAAACATTCGATTTGTTCCCGTAACCGCTCCGCCACCAACACGCCTTCTGCACAGGTCTGCCCTGGCAGGAGGATGCAAAATTCCTCTCCCCCATACCGGCCCATGATATCCAAAGGACGCAGGGTAGTTGATAACACCTTGGCAACCACTTGAATAACCTGATCTCCCACAGCATGCCCAAACCGATCGTTATAGGATTTAAAATGATCAATATCGGCCATGATACAGACCAAATTCCTACCATCACGTTGGACCACTTCCCACTGATTCTCAAATGCTTCAAATAACGCCCGTCGGTTAAAGCATCCGGTTAAGGGGTCGTGGAGTGCCAGCTTCTCAAACTCCGATTTTGCGATCTCTAACTCCTGAATCGTCGCATCCAATTCCGTCACATCATTAAAAGAGACCAAAATACCTCGGCCCTGCCGGTGTTCACCTAAAATGGGGGTACAGTTCACTCGAAATTTTCTCACTGTTTCGCCCTTTCTCTCCCAAACCAGAGGCACATCCAAATTCAAGCTCTGCTGCTGTCGTGCCGTTTCCCATGGGTAGGTGATAAGCGAGCGTTCCCGGTCAGGAGAAACCCATCCAAAACGGTCCAGTGTGCTTCCGATCAGGTTGTGAGGTTCAACACCCACAAGCTCGCTAAAGGCGCGGTTGGCCAACACAATATGGTTTTCATGATCCAGAAACACCACACCTTCTACCAGCACATTGAAAGCCGCTTGCACCCGCATGGGGACCACTGAACTGGGATCGAGTTGCCGCAAGGTTCGCTTCATAAAAAGAAAATAGCCTAAGAACCCCGACCCCATCACCAAGGCAAGGAACCGCGCCCATGCTGTATCAAGTAAATTGGACCACCGATCATTCTCCAAAGAACGAAACCGGAGTTGTAAAGTTCCCCAGAGCAGGTCCCCGTTATAAATAGGAATCTGAATATGATCAGGGGTTGAATCGGTTCCGGGGGGCTGGGTCCAAATATCATAGTGTGGCCCGGCTAGCGCCATAGTTTCACCACTTTCCAGAATCAGGGCCACCGATTGGATATCCGTATTGCGTTCAACCAGCAGATCCAAGGCCTGCTGGATGGGCTGTTCATCACCGCTCTGCGCCAACAATGAATACTGGACGGCTAGCGCTTCGCTATACTTTTGCCGATAGGTAATGATTTGGGCGGCTTGATCTGGAATCAAGTTGACTGCCAGATCACTCATTAAGAGGATACTCAGGGTGAGGGACACCAGACCCAGGCTAATCCAAAAGATGGGCGTAAGGCGTTTCATAAAGATCGTGGGGGGGTCCTCGAAGAAGGCGGAGAAGGGTTGACTGTCTTCGGTTCAAAAATCTGATTGAACCCGTGCTGCTCGCGAGCCTCCATGTCTGCCGCTTCCTGCAGCTTTCTCACCCAATCCTCCCGGCTCTTTTGATTCATATTCAAAATCGAAATAGGGTCAATATTCCGCCAGGCCGGCATGGAAGCCAACAAGCTCGTCAAAAGCGCACCACCTCTCACCAGCCACGCCACCATAGCGGCCGAAAAGCCCAGCCCTGCGACTTTCATCGT
>JAOUGQ010000414.1 GCA_029865515.1 Nitrospirota bacterium | reverse complement strand
TCATGAGCCACCGCCGGCCCGCTTTCCGATTGCGTGTGAAGGGGTTCGGGTTTTAATTCTCCTCGTTCCCGTTCATCAAAAAATTGCAACGCCACGGATGGGAGGAGGGCGTACGAGACGATGTCCTCGTCGGCAATTTCCCGTCCCGCTAATTCCTGCCTGGCATCGCCCAGCTCTGGCTCAAGGTTGTCAGCGGGACGACCGGACACGGGCTGGTCGCCCTCCAAGGCTTTTTTCCCGATTTTCGAGTTGAGGGTGCCAGGGGGTTTCCCATACAACCCTTGAAAATAATTTTTGGTCTCATTCGTAATCACTTTATAGCGTTCACCGGTCAAGATATTCAGCGTCGCCTGTGTCCCGACAATTTGGCTGGTGGGAGTCACAAGGGGAGGATACCCCATGTCTTTTCGCACGCGTGGGATTTCTTCCAGCACTTCTTTGATTTTCCCCAGGGCATTTTGCTCGGCTAATTGAGCGGCTAGATTCGAAAGCATGCCACCAGGGACTTGGGACAGCAGAATGTCGGTATCAACACCGGTGAAATCGCTTTCAAATTGACGATAGCGTTTTCGGGCTTTTCGTAATTTATCCGCTGCCGGAGCGATTTGTTCAAGATTCAATTTCGTGTCATACGGGGTATTTCGAAGGGCCGCAATGAATGATTCAGTTGGCGGGTGTGAGGTGCCGCCGGAAAGAGGCGACAAGGCTGTGTCCAAAATATCCAACCCTCCCAAAATAGCCATGAGGGCCGACATGGAGGCCATTCCCGAGGTGTAATGCGTGTGCAGATGGATGGGCACACGAACGGTCGACTTTAAGCGAGAAATCAATTCGTAGGCTTCGAAGGGAGGAAGAAGTCCGGCCATGTCTTTGATGCAGATGGTATCAGCACCAAGATCTTCCAGCTGTTTGGCCTGTTCAACAAAATGGTTCAGACTATGCACGGGGCTGACGGTGTAACAAATGGTCGCTTCAATATGTTTACCGCAGGCCTTCACCACCTCCATGGCCGGCTTGATGTTCCGGATGTCATTCAAGGCATCAAAGATTCTAAAGACATCAATGCCGTTTTTGGCCGATAATTCAATGAATTTTTCCAGGACGTCGTCGGCATAATGTCGGTAGCCCACCAGGTTTTGGCCACGTAACAGCATTTGTAGGCGGGTTTTCGGCATGGCTTCACGGAAAGCCCGAAGGCGCTCCCAGGGGTCTTCCTTGAGGAACCGGAGACAAGAATCGAAGGTTGCTCCTCCCCATACCTCCAGGGACCAAAATCCCACTTCATCCAATTCTGAAGCCACGGACAACAGATCTTCTGTGCGCATGCGGGTCGCTAAAAGGGACTGATGGCCGTCCCGCAAGGCCACATCGGTTAAAAACACCTGACGCTTAGGAGACGCCTCGATATCTAAGGCGGGCGCGGCATCCAATTTCATCCGGGTGGGGACAGGGCGACTGGACTTCTGGCCTTTATTAGGGGAGCGTGAGGTTTTTCGTGACATAAGAGACCTTTCAGATGTGCAAGGATCACAACTTCTAGCTAAGGTTGCTATAAACCTTCAAACGCCGCGATGGCTGCTGAAAGTGCAATGACGAGATCTTCGGGTTCTTCCGCTTCTTCATATTCAAATAGCGCAGGGTGCCGTTCAAGGTAGGAGGTGTCAAATCGACCGGCCCGAAAATCCGGTTCTTCCATAATCTTTGCCATAAAGGGAATGGTGGTTTTGACGCCTCGCAGAACAAATTCCTCAAGGGATCGATGTGTTCGGCGCACCGTTTCGTCCCAGGTGCGTCCATGAACGGTCAACTTAGCCAACAGCGCATCATAATAAGGAGGCACGGTATAGTCTTTATAGACCGCTCCGTCAATGCGAACCCCGACTCCACCTGGAGACAAATAGGCCGTCAGTTTCCCCGAGGAGGGCCTAAACCCGTTTTGAGGGTCCTCGGCATTAATCCGGCATTGAATGGCATAGCCTTGGAGATTCACCTCATGTTGTCCAAAAACGAGGGGACGCCCTGCGGCAATCCATAGTTGGGATTGCACAATATCAACGGTGGTAATCTGTTCCGTGACGGTGTGTTCTACTTGAATGCGGGGATTCATTTCCATGAAGTAGTAGCGTCCATCGGGATCTAAGAGAAACTCCACGGTGCCGGCGTTATAGAACTGGGCCGCACGGGCCATGGCTATGGCGGCTTCTCCCATTTCCGCCCGTAGACGAGGGGTTAACACAAGTGATGGGGCGATTTCTATCAGTTTTTGGTGTCGCCGCTGAATTGAGCAATCCCGCTCCCCCAGATGAATCACATATCCGTTTTTATCTGCGAGCAATTGAAATTCAATATGGTGGGGTCGTTCAACATATTTTTCGATGAATAATTCCCCATTCCCAAAGGCAGCCAGAGCTTCACGGGATCCCGCTTCCATGGCATCTTTTAATTCATCGTCCGAGCGCACCACGCGAAGTCCACGCCCTCCGCCCCCGGCACTGGCTTTGACCATGACGGGATATCCTGCCCGCTGGGAAAAGGTCAGCGCCTCTTCCAGTGTGCCAACGCTTCCATCTGTTCCGGGAACAACAGGGACGCCAATCTTGATAGCGAGTTCCCGGGCTTTGACTTTATCGCCAAGTAGTTCAAGGGAATGGGGAGAGGGTCCAATAAAGAG
>JAOUGQ010000413.1 GCA_029865515.1 Nitrospirota bacterium | reverse complement strand
GGTTGGCTGGCGGCCACATTGATTTCTCTGGCTTTGCTGCTGATTCTGATCTTTCCCGTGGTGTTTCTGGTTACGGTGCTGGTGGATAACCTGCACGTGGTCTCGGATCATTTGCGTGCTGGCACGCTGATAGTTCCCCCTCCTCCTCAGGGGATCAAGGATTGGCCGGTGATCGGGACTCCACTGGAAAAAGCCTGGAGCATGGCAGCCGAAAATCTAGAAGTCGCCGTTCAACAAATCACCCCACAGCTGCAGGAATTTGTCAAACCACTGCTGGGGGCGGCCGCCACCGTCGGACTGAATATTGTGAAGTTCATCGTGGCAGTGGTTCTGGCCGGAGTGTTTTTGGCCTATTCAGAAGAGGGCTATCGACTATCCCGGGCTATTGGCAGGAGGTTGGCCGGCCAGCAGGGGGGAGAGTTGGTAGACCTTGCCGAAGCCACGATGCGCAGTGTCGTGCGAGGGGTCCTTGGCGTAGCCCTGATTCAGGCAAGTGCGGCCGGGCTTGGTTTGTTTGTGGCCGGAATTCCGCTTGCGGGCTTATGGACGGTGATCGTTCTCGTCTTGTGCATTGTTCAAATCGGTCCCTTCCTCATCATGGGTCCGGCTGTGGTCTATATGTTTCTGACCAGTGACACGCTTCCGGCAGTCTTGTTCCTGATCTGGAGTATCTTTACCATTTTGATTGATAACTTATTGAAGCCGTTGTTGCTGGGCCGGGGACTTGATGTGCCGATGATCGTGATATTCCTGGGAGCGATCGGGGGGCTGTTAATGTCCGGCATCATCGGTCTGTTCGTCGGTGCCGTCGTATTGGCATTGGGATACAAAGTATTCAACGCCTGGCTCAAGGTCGAACCATCAACGACGCCGGAAGGCGGGGCATTGTGAACAATGTACCGCAATAGGGATAAGGGTCAGGTCTGACATATGACAATGGCTTTACAGAAAGGCTTGGAATTCGGCTGTAACTTTGCGAGAAATTCGAGGCCTGCCCCACCCCAAGCAACCATTTAGACCGGACGAATCATCGCCACGATTCGCTCGATCAGCCAATAGGACGAAACAGATCCGATGCCATAAGCAGTGGCAGGAGTCAGCCAGGTTGGCAGCGTTTCCACTGCACGATGGATCAGCCAACCTAAGGCAAAAAAGACCCCAACAAACAACAGCTGTCCTACTTCAACCCCGCCGTTAAAAAGCAACAATGCCAGCGGAATATCCGTTTGAGGCAAACCCACCTCACTGAGAGCCCCGGCAAACCCGAAGCCGTGCAACAATCCAAACACAAATGCCACGATCCACGGAAACCGAAATATCAGATCGAGAGATTCTCCTTTCGACCTCGCCAATTCGGTCGCCAGGAAGACGATGCTGAGAGCAATAACCGCTTCCACCGGCGCTTGCGGAACCTGCATGACATCTAAGGTCGCCAAGGCCAGGGTGATGCTGTGAGCCACCGTGAAGGCCGTAATGGTTTTCACCAGTTGCCATTTGCCGCGGACGATCAATAACAGGCCGAGCACGAACAACAGATGATCAATGCCCAGCAAAATATGTTCAATGCCCAAATGGACATAGCCGGTCAACGCCACCCCACCTCGAGCATTCACCACAATCGTCGGCAATTCCGGACGCAGGATTTGGGAAACGACCACTCCGTTCAGTAATTCAATACGCACTAGCGTATCAATCATGGTGGCACTGAGTCCTTGGATACGAATGGTTGCTCCATCCAATCCCGTGGCACCGCAATCCACTTTCCAACGTGTCAGTTGCGTGCCGGCGAGTAACATGGGCGTTGGAGAGGTCACCGTCTGGCAATTGGAAGGCAGCACGGCCTGCAGGGACAATACCCGATCGCCACGAGCCGGAACTTTCCATAAGACCGAAAATTGCCCAGGCTGGATTTCGTTCAATTGGAGATAGGCGGGACGGACTTCATGCGCGGCTGCCGGCAGACACCAAGCCACTGTTCCGTTTCAGCCCAAGTTGGACAACTGAGGGGGGATTGCTAAGGTGATGTTTTTGGCTCATCGTACCCATGAAAGGAGCGATGATGAAGCCAAAACCGAACCCCAAAACCGAGGCGGACAACCTGGTCCGAGACATTAAGCGACGGACTCGCCGAAAGTTTAGTGCCGAAGAAAAGATCCGGATCATCCTAGCTGGCCTACGAGGCGAAGACAGTATTGCGGAGTTGTGTCGCCGCGAAGGCCTCCACCAGAATCTGTATTACCGGTGAAGCAAGGAGTTCTTGGAGGCGGGGAAGAAACGCTTGAGCGGGGATACGGAACGCGAGGCCAGCCGTGACGATGTCAGTGAATTACGCAAGGAATCCGCGCAACTGAAGGCAGCCCTCACCGAAACACTGCTGGAGAATCGGCTGCTCAAAAAAAACGTGCTCGGGACTGGGGAGGACGCTATATGAGATACCCTGCTGCAGAAAAACATGAGATGATCCGCACGGTTGAGGAAAGCTCGCTGGGAATTGCCCGGACGCTGCGGCAGTTGAACATTCCCAAGGCCACCTTCTACAACTGGTACGATCGCTACCTGATCGAAGGAGTGGAGGGGTTGGTGGACCGGAAACGCACCTCCCTACCCAGTTGGAACAAGGTCCCCGAGGCCCAGCGCCAGGCTCTACTGGAGATGGCCCTCGAGCAACCCGA
>JAOUGQ010000111.1 GCA_029865515.1 Nitrospirota bacterium | reverse complement strand
GCCCATACCACCACGCCAGCAGCACGTCGACCGCGGAAATCTGATTATTGGATGTCTTTGTGAAGGAGACGAGGAGGGGCACCAGTGCGGCGCGCAATCCGATCAGTTCAAAGTACAGTCGCAGCAGGATAGCTCCGGCCCAGACGGTGATCGGATGGTCGGTGAACGCAAAGCGGAGCTTGGGATAGAGCGGTGAGGCCGGAGCTGGACGAGTGCGCATGCCAACCTCCTGGGTTGCCAAGAGAATCTGGCCGCCGATTCTACCTCAATTCCAAATCAACTGCGGAATCCGGGTTAAGGTGAGCTTGTAGGCACTGGTTTTGCCGGGAACGGTCTCCCCCGCGCGCGGTTCCTGCGTCAGCAGGTCATCCAAGACCGATCGCGTCGCAGGGTCCAGCGTTCGTTCAATGGTACCTGCCAGCGTGTGACTCTGGGTCTTGATTGCTCGCAGGATGTGAGCGGCTAAGGGGAAATAGCCGGGGACTTCAATCTTCTCGCGAACCAGCACCTCGACACACCGCCAGAAGATGACCTTGGGCTTGATCTGGGACCGTACCAGACGCGCGATTTCTTCGGCAAGGACAGGACGGCCGTGCGGGTGGAAGGGCTTGAAGCCGTAGACGCCTAGGATACACGTCCGGTGCCGTGATGAGGTCTCCTTGGGATAGCGCACGAGGTGGACCCCGTCCAGCCGCAGGCCTATCCGACTGGCAACGTACTCAACATCCCGCCGATGAAATGTCCGCGACGGGAAGAAGCGTTTGCTCGCTTTGAAGTACCCGCAACTCAGCAGAAAGCACAGTCGATTGGCAGGCGTGCGCAGGGTCGCGGCCGCCTTCTGGATGGCGTGAGGGAAATCAAAATAGTGCTTGCGCTGAAAACTATTGAACATCGGGGCTGACTCGAAGGCTTCTCGTTCAACCGTGTGCAGAATATTCATTCGCGGCACGGCACGCCTCCCGTCACGTTCGCGCCGGGCCATGAATGGTCGAACGAGCGCCTCTCCAGCACGAACGAGTCTACACAGCACCGTCGCATAGTAGCGCAGATGGTACGGGAGCCTGGGGGACAAAGATATGATGCCGTGTCACAACGTGTTGGGCAGAGCTCGCGGTGGGCTCAAGCCCACCGATATTGCATAGCAATGGGTCGGCGTTGGAGGGGGTTTTCTGTGGGACTTTACGTACCTCTGTTGGAATTTAACCATGCTTGCCCGGCAGGCGAAGCGGGAACATGCCGCCATTTATTGGGGCGACGAAATGGGGCTGCGCAGTGACCACGCGACCGGGACCAGCTATGCGCCGGGGGGACACACTCCCGTCATACGAGCCACGGGGCAGCGCTTCGGGTGCAACATGATCTCGGCCATCACGAACAAGGGCGCACTCGCCTTCATGGTCTTTCAGGGCAAATTCAAGGCCCCCGTCTTTGCGGAGTTCATGAAGCGGCTGCTCAAGCAGATGGACGGCAGGATCTATCTGATTGTGGACGGGCATCCGGCGCACAGATCCGGAGCCGCCACGCGCGTTGCCGCCAGATACTCCTCGCGGCTGCGGCTCATTCGGATGCCGGGGTACTGCCCGGAACTGAATCCCGATGAGTTGCTGAACCAGGACGTCAAGACAAATGGGCTCGGCAAAAGCCGGCCGACCACCCGAACCGATCTCATGGCCACCGTGCGCCGCCATTTGTATCGGCGTCAGAAACAACCGCAGCTCATCACGAACCTGTTTCGCGAACAACATGTTCGCTATGCTGCGTAATGCACTACGCACTATTTGATGGTCGGCTCAGTAACTGATACAGTCCACTAGCCTTTCTGAATCTCGCAATACAAGATCGCGTGGTCCGAAAACTTCTTTGCCCACGCATCTTTCTTCGCATCAGACGGTTCATCGACCCAGCCACGCACATCGACACTGACCCCTCCAAAATTCTTAAAACTCAGATGATCAGCCGCGACCATGTGGTCTAGGTCACTCGGCGAGTACTTCGACCCACTACCCGGCCAGTACGTCATGCCGTGCGATTTCTCGAGAATCCTCATGGCCACGTTGCGAGGAGCGAGGCGTTTTTGAAGGCGTTCGATTTTCTCGACACCGGATATATCCTTATTGCTATACGTCAAGTTCATGCCCATCGTGTTCAGATCACCGAGAAAAAGGAAATTGGCCTGTCCCGACCCTCCCATCTTGGCATCAGCCCGGTTCAATGTCTTGCGGAAATCAATTGCCCGCTCGGTCATATCATCTCGAAGTCCGAAACCCTTTGGTACGGTGAGGCTCTTGAGATGCAGAAAGAGCAGCGGATAGTTCTCGCCATCAATCCGCAGTGTGAGCAATGCTCCGGGTCTTAACATTGCTGCCCCTGATTTGAATTCAGTCTTCTGTGTAAAGAAGCTTGTGAATGATTTTTTGACACCGACGAGAATCTCCTGAGTTTGAGGGCCTTCCGTGATATGAAACTGATATCCCGGCATCCTCGTGACCATTTCATCAAACACAATTGTTCCGACCACCTCCGTATACGGCGAGAACATCAGCTGCCTGTCCTCTGAGAAAGTCAATGATAGGGCCAACCGGTTTTTTTGGCTTGTCGTGGTCTTTGTTCGTGGCCCCGAAATGCTCAACATTCCATGACGCAATACTGAATGCCTTTGCCATCTCTGACCCTCCTTACAGTGAAAGGGGTTGCCGGTGCGTGGTGGGTAGTCAATATATATGGAGCGCCTGTGCCATAGTTACTGCATCCATACTCTAGACAATTCCTCGAAATACTTCAAAGGCAGCCGCGCCAGGTACGTACTGGTACTCCGAAAGTGCCGCATCTCCATGATGTGACGAATTTCCAACCCCGCCGAACAGGATGTGGGAATCGGATGCCACAGAGGAGAGCATCAAGAAGTCGGGGGTGTGCAGGCACGCGATGGGCTTCGGATGTACGCTGTCGGGATGACGGACACTGCCATGGCTCCTATGAACGCTCCTCCCGGATGGGCGGGGTTCTTTGCACCCCCGACTTCTTGATGCTCTCGAATACGGCTCATAGAATCAGTCGCTTGTAGTCTGGTGGTGTGGTCCCCCCTCCAGACTACAATTCGGAACGTACTTTAGCTAGACCCCCGAGTTCCTGCTGCTCTCCACAGCCAGACCATGAACTGCCGAGTCCTTCGCATGGTATCCGATCGGATTCACCTCCTGAATCTATTTCGATACATGCGGCGGTGATCAGGAGGTGTATCGTGCACAGGAATCGTTGGTGAGAAATACGTATGGTGTTGAGATTGCTGATAATAAGGATTTCAGATGATGTAGTCGATGCGTCTGTCCTGTGTAGGCACGTTGCTTGCGATAGACCAATGCAGAATCGCATAAGAGACGGTGCAGTGGGGCAACGACGCCTGCCGGACTCAGGTGCAGCCCACGCGAACTTGGTCACTGGAAGGAGGAGGCTGACCCTTAGGCTGATGGGCCCTCAAAGACGGCCACAGCCACGGGTTCATGAGCATGCGGGGGTACCCGCGCGACTAATAGGCCTGGACGGTCGCCAACGTCTGCGCCGGGCTTATCGGCGGCCCAGAAAGCAGAACTTTGGGGGCGATTGACGTCTCCTCAGAAAACGACGGCCGATTAAAACTAGAGCACGGTGGCAACTTCGGCGGTCCCTTGCAAAAGAAAGATCGTAATGGGGCCGCGTTTCGACCGCACGAGTAAGGATTTTGCGACCGAGAAGTCGATTTATACGGAAGTTTGAAGACAGCTAATTGGAGGTTCTGAAATGGCGATACTATCATTAAGCGGTTCTGTGGGCAGCGGAACGCCAAAAACTGGAATCCCGCATAACGACCCGGCGGATGTCATGGCAGTTCGAGATAGGCTCATCGAGTTGGGCTTTGACTGGGCAGACGACGTTAGAACAGGGAAGGAAAAAGACTTTATTCGAATCATCAAGCTATTTCAATGCATAGTTCAAGGCCGCTCGAAATTAGACGGCGGCGATGGTCGGATTGATGTGGGCGGACTAACCTGGAAATGGTTGTGCGCACAAAACGCACCTCGCTGGCGAAATATCGACGGGGAATCCGGGATCGGATGGAAGGTCACAAGCGATCTGCCTTTTGGCGACAAGAAAAATTCGTTCACGACGTCATGGATGATTGACAGAATCAACGCAGCGGCTTTGCTGTACAGCGCCAGAGCGTTCATTGGAACATCCGATGCCCCGCCATTTTGGATCCGAGATACTTCACCGGCAAAGGGCGGAAAGGCTATGGGGCATGCGAGTCACCAAACAGGATTGGATGTTGATATGCGTCTGCCCCTTCTTCCTCCGAAGACAGAGTCCTGGGATTTGCTGAAAGGAGAGGCCTACAATAAATTCTTTCACCGTGAGGCCGCGTTGCTTCAGGTGGAGGCTATCAAAGCATCAATGGACACGAAATTTATTTTTTAATGACCCGGAATTTCTCGAAAAGAAATTGACTACTAAGGAGCCAAACCACGGCAATCATTACCACATTCGCATTAAACCTCCCGCTAGAATTGACGAAACTATTTAGCAGTAAATAATTGAGCCCTCGACTTAAGGCAGAAAACAGAACCTATGCCAGAACACTCTAGAGATCGAGCCTGATAAAAAACATGAGCCTTGCCCAGCTTACAATTCAGCAGCAAGATGTTTTTAAACATCCACGTATCGTAAAAGAGATACGTTTCACTTTAAGGAGGAGTCGCTATGCCACAGGTTGAACCGAGCGTCATGCTTAACTCGATTATGGGAAAAATCTACAACGTCCTCACCAATGGGGATGACACCGTTCCAAAGTCAGAAGACAATTTTTTTAGTTGGTGCACACCAGGCATGGCAGTTGAACCTGATGATTTTGATTTTCTAACCCAAGGATTAACGGGCGTGGTCAAAAAGAAAGCCCTTAAGCAGATGGTAGTCGAAGGTGGGGGGGGAGGTGAGGAAGGTGCTGCGAACCAACCGGAGCTAACACCTGCCTTGCTGGAAGGATTGCGTGCACAAGACGCAAGCAAACAATATATGAATGCAGAAAGTTTTGCGCGGCTCGTCGATTTTGTCCCTGATATGGCTGCTACAACGAATGATCAATTCGCGGCCATGAGCATCATGAACAATGAGGGGTCTCTTTCAGAACGCTGGGAATATATTTTGCGCATGAGTCAAATCATGGAAACCAAATTGGATGAAAAAACTAAAGGTAAAATTGAAAAATTCAGAGGGCTGCTCTCCACGACAAGGACAAAAAAGAATCTTGTGACTGATGAAGAGGTCGAGGTCTCAGAGCCTAGTGCGTTAGTGAACTTGTATAACCAGAAATTAACTGAATTTGAGGCAGCAGCATTGACATACAACAGCGCTCGCATCGACGCCTTAACAGCCGACAATGTCAAGGCTGTCCACTATTGGGGAATGAACGCCAATATTTTACGCAACAGGGTCAAGGCCGCTATGGCGGATTGGGTGAGTAATGGGTACAAAAATGATTATGAAGGGATTGCAGCATTTATTGATCAAGTCATGCGACGGGATATGGCGCTGCTTAAAGCACAATATCAAGATGATTTAGAGAAAGCCAGAATCACCGGGATGTCCTCTGGTAGCGATTTTTACTATACCTCGCTAGTGCCCAGCAACCCCATGCAGGCG
Organism: Nitrospirota bacterium; assembly: GCA_029865515.1. GTDB lineage: Bacteria > Nitrospirota > Nitrospiria > Nitrospirales > UBA8639 > Nitrospira_E. Next base: position 3,449 of record JAOUGQ010000111.1, on the reverse strand, counting down.
GCAGGATGGACAGAATTTGAATATAAATCGACGGATTATAATAATTCCTCCAATTCCAGTTACCAAATGAAACGGTCTAAAACAAGTGCCGGAGGCGGATGGTTAGGCATTTTCGGCGGTGGTGGGTCTGCTAGCGAGGCCAGTGGACAATCGCAATCCAAAGTAACTTTTGACAGCAACCAGTTTTATATGAATTTTTCGATTACTCAATGCCAAATTATTAGGCCTTGGTTCAAAACAAGTTTTATCAACAGTAAGTTGTGGCGCTTTGACAAAAATAATCCCGAATCCGCCAAGGAAATAGTCAGCGATGGTGGCACCCCTCCAAAAGGACTCCTTCCGTGTTACCCCACCTCAATGATTCTTATCAAGGACCTAGTTATTGGTGTCAGAAATAGCAGTGGGTTTTCAGAGGCAGCCCAAAGTTGGAAACGCTCGTCAGCAAGCGGCGGCGGGGCCGTGCATTTTGGCCCGTTCCATTTCGGTGGTTCACATGCTCGCAGCTCAGCCAGCGGAGAACGTTCATCACAATTTCACTACGACTCAGAAAAACAAGAAATGCGAGTGTCTGGGCATCAAATTATTGGATTCAAATGCCATGTGTTTCCAAAGAGTCCAGATCCGCTCAAGGAAATCACTGATTGGATTTAGCTCTCCAGGTTGCCCCGCCTCCACCTAGAAAATTAGGCGGGGCAACCATGGGAAAGGTTGCTGTTTCAGCGATATTACTCAGAAGTCAGCAACTAAGACAACAGTAGTGGGAGTGGAAGCCGCATAACATAAGGGTTGTGGTGACGTTGTGTGCTGAAAATTGCTGACCTCTGAGTACTTCTTGATGAGGTGAAAAATGGCTCTTGATTCTATGGTGCAGTTAGCTTTGATAGCCAAAGCAAAGAGAGTCTTTGAAACAGAGGACACGTTTCTGAGCTTTCCCGTTACGCCGCTGGCCTACGAAAAAGGGGACCTGGAGTTTTTCTCACAGAAAACTGGGCCCGACGCTTTGCAGAGTCAGGCGAATCTACAAGCCTTTTCAAGACTCGTCAATTTGATTCCCCGGGATGAGGCCTGGTTGCCGACTGAAACCCACTTCCTTTGGGATGAGTATAAAAAGGTACTGGATGGTGCAATTTTCCCATCTTCTATTCGCACCCCAGAAGAAGAAGTGAAATTCCAGGAGGCGAAGAGCTACTTGCATGTACCAGGTGAGGGGGGGTTCCCGACGGATAGCCCACAGGTCATTGCCTATAGGCTGCATAGGGATTTTCACTATATGGTTATGCAGGAATATAATGCGGCGAAGAGTACGGGTGAGACTGCGGAGGACGAAGCTGAGAAAAAGCAATGGCAAGAGGTCGATGAGCCTGCCTTTCGAGCTAAAATTATAGAGGCAGAAAATAAATGGATTCATGAAGGAAACAAGACAGAAGTAGAAATCGCCCGGAGTACTGAGGCGCGTCTCGGTGCGAAATCACCCGGACTCACATGGGATGATTGGCGGTCCAAGATGATGCCACTTATTGACCAGGTAACAGGAGCACAAGATAACTTTGGTGTGTGGCCAAGTAGTTTTACGCCCTCCAATGCTCTAGAAGAGGGTTCCTGGCTACCCTTTTCACTTAGCGAGGCCGAGGTGAACGCTTTAATCAATGAGGCGCCAGCAGAACTCCGAGAGCGATTTTCTGCAGATGGGAAAGTGTCTTCCGTAAAGTCTGTGACATTGGAATTCAGTTCCGCAGCTATTAGTCGGCCATGGTTCGTTTCAGACGTATTCCAGGCACGTTTCTGGAGGTTTACAGATGCGACCAAACTTATTTCTAACGGTAGTACGCCACCTTCCGGGGATTGTCCAGCCTATGTCGTCGCTATCGTATTTGCCCGCAAGGTGGTGGTAGAGCAAAAGCAAGCCCAGAATACCCGCCCTAATCAAAATGTTTCTGGTGGTTTACATTTTAATTATGTTGTGAAGGATCAAAATATGATCAGGAGAGTAGACCCTACAGTATCAAGGGCTGTACAACCACAACGGATGAATCCACAACCTATGCAGCCACAAGTAATGAGACTGCAACCTTTGCGACCACAGAATACTAAAATGGCGCCCCGTACCGTTGCACCAGTACGACCAGCAGGCATTCGTGTTCCGACTCAGCCGACCGGGGGAGGTGGAGCCCTGTTAAGACCAGGTGTGGCGGCAACAGTAGGCACCCAACAAAACTACTCTCGAGCAATGCTGTATCTTAATGCGTCGATGTACACTCGGTTGTCACTAAATCCGGTAAAGAAGCCGATGCCACCCCCTGCGAAGCCACCATCAGCTCCTCCAACAATCCCAGATAAGAACATTTATATTTTGGCGTTCATTTGCAGGCCTTTGTCGAAGTGCCCCAATCCCGATCCGACATTACAGTGGTAAGATCCGCCACATGATATGCCATTCATTTTGAAAATTGGAGGAAGCTATGAGTGTATTACTAGAAGGCGAAGGCTCATTGGCATCCTGGATCCAAAAAGAGGTTGTCCTTAACACAACCCTTAAAAAAGGTGACCGAGGTAAGGCTGTTAGACGTGTTCAGGAATGGCTGAACCTTCAAGGGTTCGGTCTCGTCATAGATGATGATTTTGGAGGAGTGACTAAAAAACAGATTCAACACTTTCAAGAGGATCGTGGGCTAAGAGTGAATGGCATCGTGAATCCGGCCACGTTTCAAGAGCTGGTCTCTCCTCTTTTGCAGGTCTTAACTCCTATAAGTGCAGGCAACCACACGTTCCCGAATATGGTCTTAAAGTATGCTGAAGCGCATTTGGCACAAAACCCAAGGGAGGTGGGGGGACAAAATTGTGGACCGTGGGTGCGCGTATATATGAAGGGAAATGAAGGATCCCAATGGCCATGGTGTGCAGGATTTGTTTCATTCGTGCTCAAGCAAGCCGCTGAAACACTTCAAATGACGGCCCCGATTCAAGGATCAGGTTCCTGTGATACGTTGGCCGCTCAAGGAAAAGCTGCCGGGGTTTTTGTTAAAGAACCTGACCTCACACGAGGAAACAAGACATTGGAGGATTTATCTAGGGCAAGTATCTTTTTAGTGAGAAGAACCCCCACGGATTGGACCCATACAGGATTTGCCACGTCGTTTGACCAAATTTCTTTCGATACCATTGAAGGAAATACCAATGATGAAGGTAGTAGAGAGGGTTTTGAAGTTTGTTCTCGATCTCGGGGATATGGGAAAAAGGATTTTATTATTCTCTAATGTAGAGGGAGTTTTTACGCCCGAGTTGTGAAGTTGTCCGTTGAAATGTTCTGACAGGCTTCCCATGTTGTTTCCCACTGTGAGAAATGTTGATTGGCTCTCTCACCGCAGAAGAGAGCCGAGAGAGGGGGCTCCGGAAATTCGGACAGTGTGGTAAGTGGTAGCCTGGCTTCACGAAAGCCACCAGATGGTGGT
>JAOUGQ010000110.1 GCA_029865515.1 Nitrospirota bacterium | reverse complement strand
TGAACATCTCGCAGGAAGATGCGGTTGGTGATGGGTGTTTTGACAGGAGTTTTCAGGAAAAGTTTTCTGGCATACTTGGGCATCATTTACAACACCTATATTCTTAACGAACGATAACGATGAACCAACTGATTTCCTGTACTGATCTCTCAAAAACCTATCGCTTGGGTGATATCGATGTGCAGGCACTTCGGGGGGTGAATCTTTCCATCGAACAAGGGGAATTCATTGCAATTATGGGCTCATCCGGGTCCGGCAAATCTACCTTGATGAATATTTTGGGTTGTCTGGATGTGCCGACTTCTGGAAGTTATTGCTTGAACGGACGGGACATTGCCCACGCTGACCCCGATGAGTTGGCGGAGATTCGCAGCCGGACCATCGGTTTTGTTTTTCAGAATTTCAGCCTGATTCCCAAAACCAGCGCCTTGGAGAATGTTCAGCTTCCCCTGTTCTACCAGGGGCTCCCTCTTCGTGAGCAAAAGTCCCGCGGCCATTTGGCCCTGGCCCGGGTGGGGTTGGCAAATCGGGAACATCATTACCCTGCGCAGTTGTCCGGTGGACAGCAACAGCGTGTGGCGATTGCCCGTGCATTGGTGTCTGCGCCTTCCCTTCTGCTAGCCGACGAACCCACCGGGAATCTGGATACACAATCGAGTCAGGAAATTATGGGTATTTTCCAAAGCCTCAATCACACCGATGGCCTGACCATTCTGGTGGTGACACATGAGCCCGATATCGCCGCATATGCCTCCCGTCAAATTGTGATGAAAGACGGCTGGATTTTGAGCGATCAACCCTCGACGGCCTTGGATGCGAGGGTGTCGTAAGAAACCCGATGGCGAGCTTTTTTCTTTTGACCCTGCTCACGGCCTTCCGCTTTCTCAACCGGAATCGTTTACGATCCGGTCTCACTACGGTTGGCATTATTATCGGAGTGGGCTCGGTCATCGCCATGGTGAGTATTGGCGAAGGCGCGAAATCCGCGATTCAAGCCCAGGTGGCCAGCATGGGCACGAATATGATTCTAATTTTGCCCGGTGCCACCAGTGTGGGGGGAGTTCGTGGAGGTTCGGGCGGTGCGGTGACACTGACCGTCAACGATGCACTCGATTTACGAAAAAAACTGCCCACGCTGCATGAAACCGGATGGGCCAAGCGGGATGTCATGCAAATCGTATACGGGAACCAGAATGTCAATGTCCCGGTGAATGGCATTTCCCCGACATACCTGACCATTCGTGATTGGACGTTCACCAGCGGCGGTCCCTTTACCGAAGAAGAGATGGAGGCGACAAGCCGTGTGGCGCTGCTGGGGCAAACGGTTGTCGATAATTTATTTGCTTCCGGTGAAGACCCGGTCGGGAAAATGATTCGTATCAAGAACGTCCCGTTTCGTATTATCGGGATCTTGGCCCCGAAAGGCCAATCCCCCAGCGGCAACGATCAGGACGATGTTATCTTCATCCCCTTTACCACCGCCGAACGCCGGGTCCTCGGCACGCAATTCCTTGGGTCGGTCGGTGCGTTATTTGCCTCGACGGAACGTCCAGAGGATCTCCCCGCTGCCGTGGAGGATATTCGACGGGTGCTTCGGGACCGTCATCATTTGCAACCGGACCAGCCCGATGATTTTACGATTCGTACCCAGGTGGATATCGGGAAGGTTCAGGAGGGAACGGGGGAAACCCTGACCATCATGATGTTTTCTGTGGCCTCGATTTCGTTATTAGTCGGTGGAATCGGGATCATGAATATTCTGCTGGTGTCTGTCACCGAACGTACGCGGGAGATTGGCATTCGCATGGCCATTGGGGCCAAACGCCGGCATATCCTGATTCAATTTTTGGCGGAAGCCATTACCCTCAGTATGGTGGGAGGAGTGTTGGGTGTCGTCTTCGGTATTCTCGGTGCCCAGGCGACGACCATGGTGGCCGGATGGCCCACCATTATTTCCCTTGACGCCATTGTTGTCGCCTTTCTCTTTTCTGTCGCTGTCGGCCTGATCTTCGGTCTCTACCCTGCCAATAAAGCTGCCCGTCTTAATCCCATCGACGCCCTCCGTTACGAATAATCTGCAGGATAAGGAAAAGGCCTGCAGGCCTCGTTCAAAGTGGATGTGAACCGTTTAATAAAAAGCATGGGGAGAAAGATTAAATCTCCCCTTACTTCCTCCTCTTTACGACAATTCGAAATCCCTTCCCATGACATACTTCAGAAAACGCACTCAACCGGTCCTCCCAGGCTAACCATGATGCCAGAGGGTCAGCACAGAATATTCTGCCCGTGAGCGGAGTGGGGCTTCGTGAACATAGTGGCCATCACACACGAGGCCGACGTCTTCCGCGATACCCCGCGCCACGTCGGCTTCGTCGGGACTGTGATTGATCATGATGAACAGGCCGCCAATGATGAGATTATTGGCCACTTGAGCGAATAATGCCCCAGGATTGAATAAACTAAGGGGCAATCGCCAGGCGAGGAGGGGCTTGGGAGTCACGAAGGGGTACCAGGCGGTAATGATATCGGCTGGTCTGGTGTAGTAGCGATAGTCGGTGGTCACGTACTCGGTCTGTGGCAGATCTTGAATATACCCACGCGCATAATCGATACGACTGCGACCATTGCAATAGAGGCGATGCCCATCTACCTCGACTCCGACGAGTTGCGCGGGCTGGAAGAAGGCATGCAATGCAGCCGAATAGGCGAAATTGGCACTGCCCACATCGCAAACCTGCTGTTTCCCTTTAACCGTCCAATTGAGTGCCTGCCGGGCGCGATCCAAAAGGTCGAGATATGCATAGTTGAGTAAGGCGATCTCAGCGAGATAGCTCCTCTCAAAAGGGATGCCATACATCGCCACCAGCTTTTTAATCCGCGTGCGTTGTGACAGGGTGAGCGTGGGATCGTGGAGAATGTCACTCGGTGCTTCCCTGACCACCCCTCGTGACCAGCCCAATGCCTGCGAGGCTTCGTACCAGAATCGGTGATATCCGGATCGAAGCCGGTCGGTCAGGGATATTCCATTTCGACTTTGGCCGTGAAAACGGGCGGAGGCTTTTTCGGTATTCCTCACTTCTCTGGTGACCTGTTGGAGTTGACCCTTCACTCTGATTCGGTATGTGATACGTATTCGGCATGGAGAAGATAGGTCTTAACCCGCTCACGCGAGTAGAGTTGGGGAATTCGATGAATACGAGGGTGACGAGATCCTCTGTTCTTCTCCAGGCCCTTGCCGTAACCCCTGACGCTTCTTATGGCGGTGAAGGGATGGCCAGAACCGGACACTTGGCTTCCCGGACTATCCGCTCAGTAGTGCTTCCTCGAAGGGCGTCGAGAAATCCTTGATGCCCTTGTGTCGGCATTACGATCAGATCAGCGTCCAATTCCCGTTCATAGTCCAGGATAGTCTGCACCACATTCCCCTTGCGATTAGTCGTTTCCCACACCCATCCGGGCTGCGGGTCCAGATCGACATCGGGAATTCCTTCTGCCCCTCCAACGTGAAGCAGCGTGGTGACCAAGGAGGCGCACCCCAGGGATTGAGCCAGCCCTGTCATCATATGAATGGCACATTGAGGATGCGGTGTCTGATCGATTGGCATGAGAACGGATGCCAACCGGAGGCTTCCGTCCTCAGGATTCACCCATCCCGGTGCAGAGGGTGGGATAAACAAGGTCATGGCGCCTGCTTTTCGCGCTATTGGTTCAGCCACCGATTGAAAGAAAGGTTTCCCACCCAGTTGATGTGTTGCCAGGACAATAAGATCGGCGGGGTATCGCTCAAGGTAGCGTAGAATGGGGGCACTGGGATCGTTGTGATAGGCGGTGATGATCTGAATATGCAACCCGATTTGGCTAGCCGTCTGGTGTGACCCCTCCTGTGGGAGAATTCCCCATCGAGCCAGAAATGATCGCACATGGGGAAACTCCAACCAGTCTGAATCCTGCAGATCCTCATTGACATGAAAAATGGTCAACCGGGCTCCGGTAACAAGTGCCAACTTGAGCGCATGGGCCAAGGAAATTTCCGGTGCGAGCGAAAAGTCCGTGGGATAAAAAATATGTTTAAGGGAAAGGGGAGGATTGGTACCCACGTGTTGTCTCCTAGTCTTTCATGTCAATAAAACCGACCAATTATGCATGATATTCTTTACTGATGTCGCGGCCCAGACCAGAGTGAGGCTGCTATGATTTGGCAGCTCCATTATGCATGATGAACAGCATGGTTTGTACCCTATGCAAGACGGTGCTCATTTTGCCAAACCGCCTTACCAAAAAGAAGGCAAAGCGACAGTAATCACTTGAACCGCTTCCCCGTTCAAAGTTGGCTCTCTGCCTTGTGACGAAGTCAAAAGTGAAGGCTAGGCATGAAACGCTTGGGCGCCTTGTGTTATATTTACCATCTTTGTGCAATATAAAAGGGTCATGGAACTAAACAAGGAGAAAAGAGCATGATTCATGAAGTGGCAGGTGACATTTTATTGAGTGAGGCAGCGGCAGTCGCCCATGGGGTGGCTCCCAATGACAATTTTGCGAATGGTTTGGCGCTGGCGTTACGCGAGCGGTGGCCCGCGATGTACAAAGACTTTCGCCACTATTGCCAGGTTTCCACACCAAAGTCCGGCGGGTTATGGAGTTGGGCCGGTGCCGGGAATGTCCGGATTGTCAATCTCTTAACTCAGGAGGCGCCACCGAGTCATGGGTCCAAACCGGGAAAAGCTTCCGTTGAAAATGTGAATCATTGTTTGAAAGCGCTTCGGAAAACGATTGAGTCCGAGAAGTTCAGCAGTGTCGCGTTGCCAAAACTCGCGACCGGCGTAGGCGGATTAGATTGGAAGGATGTCAAGCCGTTGATTGAAAAGCACCTGGGAGACTTGGGAATTCCGGTGTATGTCTATTCGACCTACCAACCAGGGGTAAAGGCCAATGAACAATAATGTCCCCAGCGGCACGTCCTGTTTACCGAATCACCAACACGGGTCGCGTTGCCCTATGAAGGACCGTATGGGACACGGTGCCTAGCACAAACCGTGTGATCGTCGAAGGATGGTGCACTCCCATCACCATGAGATCTGGTTCCGTTATTGCGGCTTGTTCCAATATCGTATCCGCCGGGGCTCCTAGCCCCACATACCCCTTCACTGAATCGTAGCAGCCTTTGAGTTGACTGACGGCCTGGTCAAGAAATGCTTCGGTGCTTTCTAAGGCCTGTTTGATTTTCTCCTCCGGCGCGGAGACCCCGCCTCGAAAGAGAGAACGAGGGATAGGCACCACCGACAAGAGGGTGATGTCCGTCTGTGTATGAAAGGGGCGTTTTTCTAAAAACTCCTTCACCTTCTGAACATCATCCGGGCTTTGGACCGCGATCAGAATGCTCTTGATTTCCGGTAAGGGACCGTTGATGATCAGGACCGGACATCCTGCGTGGGTAAGAACCCGCTGTGAGACACTCCCCAGAAAAAGCTCCTCTACCTGACCCCTTCCACGAGCGCCCATTAAAATGAGATCAGGATGTTCTTCCTGAGCCACCGACAAAATGAGCTCGGCCGGCGAGCCTTCTTCCAAACGGATTTTCATTGGCTCAATCTTGCCTGAGAGGAGAGACCTGCAACGTGTTAATGCGTGCTCTCCGTCTTTGCGGAGGGCCTCCTCTGCCACCTTTGACAGGTCATGGGCAATTTCAGGCCCCAGCATAGAAAATGTTAACCGCGGGAGGTCAATAACATGAAGAATGGTCAGTGTGGCGACTGAAGCCAACCTCATAACCGCCTGTGTGGCTTGGATGGATTGTTCTGATCCATCAATGGCTAGGAGTACGCGCATAGTTCATTTCTCCTCTTTCGTCTTTTCATGGTGATCTTTTAGCATCCGGCCTTCTCACAGGATGTGTGCACCAAACTTGAGTGTAAGTCCGAGCTGCATGCCTTTTGGCTGGAGCTATGCATTATAGTCGAGGTGCATCAAAAGACCCAACGAATTGTTCAATAGTGGCAATCTTGCTTCAAGCCTGTTTTTTCAACATATCTCATTTAATGAAGACAGAATCTTAATTCCTCCCCAGACAACACTGTTGAAATGTTTTCCCGCTCCCACATGGACAGGGAGCATGATTATACAGGGAGGCTTGTTTCGGGTTAACCATGGTCTTGAGGGCATGAGTGATCCGCGATTGGGGATCCTGATGAAAGATCCGTTCCAACATCCTATAGAGTTCAGGATGTTTTTGTTTCATTATCCCGGGGTTTTCAAAAAAATACTCTGAAACCACGGCGAAAAATTCCGCCTCATTCGTGAGACCATAGGGATTAATGTCTGAATGCCCGTGACGTATTTTTTCCATTTCAACGTGAACCAGGTTGAGCCAAGGCTTAATGGCACGGCCGGGCAAGGCGACTTCAGGAACCCCATCCACAATGCCATCGGATTTATCAAGCAAATGAACAAATTCATGAATACCCACATTATGCCGGTCTGAGTGTCTTTGAAAACCTTGTAACAGATCTGGTTTGGACAAAATCATCATGCGGGTCATCGCCCCTGAGCCGACCATTCCCGAAATGGTGTGCTCCTTAGCTGATCCCATTTGATACTCCTCACCGAAAGATGTTGGATAGATCAGGATTTCCCGGATGTGTTCCCATTCCCAGCCGGGGAATCCAAATATGGGAATGATGGCGCTTGCCGCCACCAACACTCGAATAATGTCATCCACGGATGTATTGATTCCTGTAATTCGCTTTTCACAAAGAAAGACATGAACCTCTTCTCGAAAACGGTGTTGCTCAGATGAGGAAAGCGTTTGATAGAAGGGGACTTCCTGTTCCAGAATTCTTTCCCACGCGGATGGAAACGGTGTCTGACGAATAATCGCACGCTGTCGAATCTGACGAGTGAGTAGGCGGTACAACCAGATGCCAACTAGCGCAATGCCCAGGATTCGCATGGCGATGTCCAGTGGTGAGGGATATTGCGGCCAAAGGACGGCGAAGATGAGGAAACACACAATGCCGGTCAGGATGACCGCTAATATACGGGTGAGTCGTTCCTGGGGGTAAGCTCCCTTTTTCTGATTGACTTCTGGCCTGTCCGTCAATGGTGTCATATCAAGTGGAATGGATTTTTTATGCTACCAAGCCCTCGTGCCTCTTGGCTTGCCATTAAATAGTGCTGGGACAGGAGTTACCAGAACTATGGTAGCTTGAAAAGACCCTCAACCTTTTTCCCTGAGCTTCACTCATTTGGTACATTGAAATGGTAGGGGACGTTTCCAAATGACCCGGGATTTGCCAAATAAGGAAAACTTTACCATGCGGTTAAAAGGAAGAAAGCAATTTGTTGATGGTTTGAAGATAGGATTCTGCTTGGCCTTTACCAACTGGGTGATTGGCGTTGGGATAGCAGAGCCTCAGGAGCCACCTGTCGTCACGCCTCGCCAGATTGTGGAACAGTGGCTTCAAGTTTATCCGGGACAGATTGACCAGGCTGCGGAGCTGACCACAGCAGCATTTCGGGAAGGTGTGTCCAAAGAAGAATGGATTGCCACCCAAGGGTCTTTTCTGAAAAATTTAGGTATGAAATATGTTCGTGCCAAAGTCGTGAATGAAGAAGTCGTTGGGCAGGAAATCCATATAATGGTGCATGCCCATATTGTGACGTTGATGGGCGACCATCCACAGGATGAACTCTATATTTTGGTGCCAAACCCCGATGACGGCTGGCTGATTAATCAAGTGGAAGTGTATACGGAATCGTTTAACCGGTTTCCTTGAAACCTCTGAGAGCTTCCTCATCAACAGTTTGGGTGTAAACCTCCCAAGCCATCGCAATACCCTTTTCTCCTGGCTTTGCCTAATAGCCCTCTAATCTGATCGTGAGTGTCGAGACACTTCCCCGGTCATAAGACTACTTTTTGCCTGGGTTGACTAGAACCGGTCGACTTAATTCATGGATGCCATACGGTTTTTCCACGGTGCCTAGGGAGCCAATTCCTTGATAATATCCCATGCCGATATGATGCCTATAAGCTTTCGGGAATCTTCCACTACGGGTAGTAGATAGACCGTTTTTGGCGTTCTCATAATGAGTGCCGCACAGGCCAGGACCGAATCCTCTGGACGGACGCAAGGAGGATTGGAGTTCATCACGTGAGTCACAGGTTTTTCCTTGAGACCCTGAATGCGCTCATGAAACTGCCCAAGATCAGGGGCAAACCGGACATCGGGCAAATCTCCCTTTGTGATATAGGATGGCATAACCTGTTCAATGATTTGCCAAAAGTTCAGTGTTCCCACCAATCGGTGATTTTTGTCAATAATAGGAAAGGCTTGAAGTCTTAACTCGGCGAAACGGCGGAGAGCTTCTCCGATGGTGCAATCCGGTGAAAGGGTTTGGACCTGAAGGACCATGATGTCTCGGGCAATCATAAATACCTCATCCAGACGTAAAGAGTGCTGATTAGAATTTGCAAGAGCATGAGGGGAAACGCCACCTTCAAGAATGGCAAAAATCGAAATGGCACCCCATTCCGTTCCGCAATTCCCGCCACAATCAGATTGGCGGAGGCTCCGACCAATGTTCCGTTTCCTCCAAGACAGGCTCCCAGGGACAATGCCCACCACAGACCTTCGGTCTGCTCAACAGGAATTCCCGCTTGTTGAAAAGCCGGGAGCATGCCTTTGATCATAGGGATCATGGTCGCGACAAATGGAATGTTGTCCACGATCGCTGAAAGGATCGCCGAAAGCCAAAGAATAGCCAGGGTCGTAACAGTGAAGTTTCCTGCGGTTAGACCCAACATCCAATCCGCTAGAGTTTGTAGGAGGCCGGCATGTTCTACTCCGGTCACAATAATAAAGAGGCCGCAGAAAAAGAAAATGGTAATCCATTCCACCTGCCCGAAAAATTCATGAACTTTATGCCCTGCCTGTTCAGTATCCAAGGAAAAGGTGACCAGCAATAGCAAGAGCGCCGCCCCTCCCAGGGCAATGGTGGCCGGTTCCATGTGTAAGGAATGGGCTAAGACAAACCCTGTGATGACCAGGCTAAAAACGAGGAGGCATCGTTTTAACAAGGTCATATCACGAATAGCGTCATATTCATTGAAAGCCATGATGCGGGCACG
>JAOUGQ010000412.1 GCA_029865515.1 Nitrospirota bacterium | reverse complement strand
CACCTTGGTTAAAGCCGAAGTCAACGTCGTCTTCCCATGGTCGACATGCCCGATTGTCCCTACATTGACATGCGGCTTCTTCCGCTCAAATTTCGCCTTCGCCATGCCCTACCTCCCCTTCAATTCAATGTCTTGCCAATTTTATAACTAAACAAGAGGACCATTACTCCCCTTGATTCTTTTTTATGATTTGTTGAGCCATCAACTTTGGCACAACCTCATATGATTCGAATTCCATACTATAAGTGGCTCTCCCCTGAGTTTTCGAACGCAAATCAGTAGAATACCCAAACATCTCACTCAAAGGAACTGCAGCGTCAACAACCTGTGAAGTCCCCCTAGCCCTCATTCCATGGATCTTGCCACGCCTGCTATTTAAATCACCAATAACATCACCCATAAAGTCCTGAGGAACAAGAACCTCAACTTTCATTATTGGCTCCAACAACACTAAATCAGCTTTTTGACAGGCACTCACGAGAGCCATAGAACCGGCAATTTTAAACGCCATCTCGCTGGAGTCAACTTCATGAAATGAACCATCATATAAAGTCACACGGATATCACGCAGCGGATATCCGGCCAGAATTCCGCTTTCCATCCGCTCACGAATTCCCTTTTCAACCGGGGCAATATATTCTCTGGGGACCGCCCCTCCAACAATTTTATTGATAAACTCTAAACCTACACCAGATTCAGCCGGCTCCACTCGTAGATAAACGTGACCATACTGGCCACGACCACCAGTTTGCTTGATATACTTCCCCTCAGCCTCCGCCCTTCCCCGTATTGTTTCCCGATAGGCAACCTGGGGCTTTCCAACATTCGCCTGAACCTTAAATTCACGAAGGAGCCGGTCCACAATAATTTCAAGATGCAACTCCCCCATACCGGAAATAATCGTTTGCCCAGTCTCCTCATCTGATTTCACCTGAAAAGAAGGATCCTCCTGAGCAAGCTTCTCCAAGGAATAACCCAACTTATCTAAATCTTGCTTGGTCTTCGGCTCAACTGCCAGAGAAATAACGGGTTCCGGGAATTTTATCACTTCAAGCAAAATTTGATGCTTTTCATCACAAAGGGTATCGCCGGTCCTGGTATCCTTTAGACCCACCGCGGCTGCAATATCTCCCGCAGAAACCTCACTAATCTCTTCTCGTTTATTGGCATGCATTTTCAACAAACGGCCAATTCGCTCTTTTTTCCCCTTTGCCACATTATAAACATAGGATCCGGTCGTGAGCTTCCCCGAATACACCCTAAAATAGGTGAGTTGCCCAGAAAACGGATCCGACATTATTTTAAATGCCAACGCTGCAAAAGGCTCACCCTCCTCCGGCTTTCGAGTTATCTCCCCCTCCGTATTTGGGTCAATCCCCACCACTGGCGGAAGATCAACAGGAGATGGAAGATAATCCACAACTCCATCCAATAAAGGCTGAACTCCTTTATTTTTAAAAGCCGATCCACAAAAAACAGGGACAATCTTCAACCCCACAGTCCCCAAACGAATAGCTCGCTTAATCTCATCAACTCCAAGAGTCTCCCCGTTCAAATAACGCTCCATCGCAGATTCATCAAACTCCACCACCGCATCAAGCAATTTCTCACGATATTCCTTGGCCAACCCTTGATATTCCTCAGGAATATCCTGCGTAGAATAGGCCGCACCAAGAGTCTCATCATCAAAAACCAATGCTTTCATGAGAAGGAGATCAATGACTCCACGGAATCCATCCTCTTTCCCCAAAGGCAATTGCACCGGGACAGGCTTGGCCCCCAAACGGTCAATCAATGACTGAACGCTTGCAAAAAAGTCCGCCCCCACCCTATCCATTTTATTCATAAAAACAATTCGTGGAACCTGATATTTATCCGCCTGTCGCCAAACAGTCTCAGACTGGGGCTCCACACCCTGAACCGAATCAAACACCGCTACAGCGCCATCCAGAACACGAAGAGATCGCTCCACTTCAATCGTAAAGTCAACATGCCCTGGGGTATCAATAATATTGATCCGATTATCTTTCCAGAAACAAGTCGTTGCCGCAGAGGTAATCGTTATCCCCCTCTCACGCTCTTGCTCCATCCAATCCATCGTCGCCGCACCCTCATGGACCTCACCGATTTTATGGGAAACGCCGGTATAGTACAGAACCCTTTCTGTAGTCGTAGTCTTCCCAGCATCAATATGGGCCATAATCCCAATATTTCGAGTTCGACTTAATGAAACGTCTATCGCCACAAATTCCTCACACAACAATGCTGCGAAGGGCTCTGTTCATCACTCAAAACACAGGGAGAAAAAAACACTCCCTACTCAGAACAAATCCCCTGCAGCACAAAAAACACCAATTCCTACCACCGGTAATGAGCAAATGCCCTATTGGCTTCAGCCATCCGGTGTGTTTCATCACGCTTCTTTACCGCAGAACCATTATTATTGGCTGCATCCATAAGTTCAGCAGCCAGCTTCTCCCTCATACTCTTACCACTACGAGCTAATGCACTTTGCTTAATCCAGCGCAAAGCCAAAGCAACCTGCCGAACCGGACGAATTTCAACTGGAACCTGATAAGAAGCCCCACCAACCCTTCTTGACTTCACCTCGACCATAGGCTTCACGTTCCCAAGAGCGGCATGAAATACCTTAAGCGGCTCATCGCCGGTCTTCTC
>JAOUGQ010000410.1 GCA_029865515.1 Nitrospirota bacterium | reverse complement strand
CGAACCAGTTCAGCCCCACGCCGACCGGAAAGAAGCATCGACCCAAATGCGGGTCCCATGCGGGGACTGCCATCAACCGCTGCGACCGCCAAGCCGGTGACGAAGCAGTTTGGATAAATTTCCCTGGTGTTTTCTACCACTAACGCCTCCGAACGCGCCACCCACATGGCCCCGTTTCCGGGAACTTTATGATAGAGGTTCCGTTTATAAAGGAGATCGATGACGACGGCATCATGGCCGGTGGCATCAATCACGATTTGACTTTCGAGTGCAATGGGATCTACGTGAATGGTATCATGCCCAGCCATTTCCACGGTGGAATTATTCACCACCACCCCTTCTATGCGGTGGTCCTGCCGAAGAATTAAATCCACCACTTTTGTGAGATTCATAATCTTCACGCCGGCTTCATAGGCGGCAGAAATAAGCCGGCTTGTCACATGAGGCGGATCAACCATGGTCATCCCCGGACAGTCCTTAATGAGCTTAAAGGGGATGCCCAATTCTTCAAGAATCTTATCGGCTGGTTCGCAAATCGTGGCTTTATTCATGAGGAAGCCGCCCGACCAAAAGCCGCCACCAAGAGCCAGTGATTGTTCAATGAGCAGAGTCCGGAATCCGGTAGCGGCGAGATCTCTGGCGCAGAGCAGTCCGGATGGACCACCTCCGACAATGATGATATCGCTTTCAATGAGCGAATCGAATTCTTTGTAATATTCACGGGCAATGTGACGGGTGATGTCACGTTCACGTAAAGGAGCGGGGTTCATTGGATTCATAGGGGAGCTCCAGCTAGTATTTGGTTCTCATCCACCACAGGGCCAGTCCTATCTGGTCCTGGGTCATTCACAAGCCCACATTGGGCATGTGTTTTTTCTGCCATCTATCTTCCAGGTTTTACAGATACAAATCTCCACCGGTTTTTCGGAATTCTTCAGACTTTTCCTGCATGCCTTGTTCGAGAGCGGCATCTTCGGCCAATTGTTTTTCCGCGGCATACTCTCGTACGTCCTGGGTAATTTTCATTGAGCAAAAATGTGGGCCACACATGGAGCAAAAGTGGGCCAGTTTGGCCCCCTGAGCGGGGAGCGTGGCATCATGGAAATCCTTGGCCGTTTCCGGATCAAGGGATAAATTGAATTGATCCTGCCATCGAAATTCAAACCGGGCCTGGGATAAAGCATTGTCCCGATGCTGGGCTCCCGGATGGCCTTTAGCCAAATCGGCGGCGTGCGCCGCAATTTTGTAAGCCATGACGCCGGCTTTCACATCGTCTTTGTCGGGCAGGCCAAGATGTTCTTTGGGCGTGACATAACACAGCATGGCGCAACCGTACCAGCCGATCATGGCCGCGCCGATCGCCGAGGTGATGTGGTCGTAGCCAGGGGCGATATCGGTGGTGAGGGGCCCCAGGGTATAGAAGGGGGCTTCGTCGCAGGCGGCAAGTTGCTTGTCCATGTTTTCTTTGATGAGTTGCATCGGGACGTGCCCGGGGCCTTCAATCATGACCTGCACGTCATGTTTCCAGGCGATTTTGGTGAGTTCTCCCAGGGTTTCCAGTTCGGCAAACTGGGCCGCATCGTTGGCGTCGGCCAGCGAGCCCGGACGAAGTCCGTCCCCTAAACTAAATGAGACATCATAACTTTTCATGATCTCGCAGATTTCTTCGAAATGTGTGTATGCAAAATTTTCCTGGTGGTGAGCAAGGCACCACTTGGCATGGATGGAGCCCCCTCGTGAGACAATGCCGGTCATGCGGGAGGCCGTCAGGGGGACATACGCCAAGCGAACGCCGGCATGAATAGTGAAATAATCCACCCCTTGCTCGGCCTGCTCGACGAGAGTATCCCGAAAGATCTCCCAGGTGAGTTCTTCCGGTTTTCCACCTACTTTTTCTAAGGCTTGATAAATAGGCACGGTTCCTATGGGCACTGGGGAATTTCGAATGATCCACTCGCGGGTTTCATGGATGTTTTTCCCCGTGGAGAGGTCCATGACGGTGTCCCCGCCCCAGCGTATCGACCAAATCAGCTTTTCAACTTCTTCTTCAATAGAGGAGGTGACGGCAGAGTTGCCAATGTTGGCGTTGATTTTCACCAGGAAATTTCGCCCGATAATCATGGGCTCAATTTCCGGATGGTTGATATTGGCAGGGATAATGGCCCGACCCCGGGCCACTTCATCACGAACAAACTCAGGTGTGATGTAGGAGGGAGTCGTGGCACCCCAATTCTGGCCTGGATGCTGTGCAACCCCATACCCTTGTCCGTCGCCGTTTTGAGTAGATCTTCGTTCCGCACGAGCTTGATTTTCCCGAATGGCAATAAATTCCATTTCGGGGGTGACGATTCCCTTCCGGGCATAATGAAGTTGTGTGACGTTATGTCCCGGTTTCGCGCGAAGAGGCGGGCGACGCAAATTAAACCGGATGGCCTGTAAGGCGGGATCTTTGGCTCGAGTTCGTCCATAGAGTGAGCTCACCTCTGAAAGCGGTTCGACGTCTTGCCGTTCCGCGATCCAATTCTTCCTGACCGGATGCAGGCCTTTCCTCACATCGATGTGGACAGCCGGGTCCGTATAGGGACCGGAGGTATCATAGACGATAACCGACGGGTTCTGAACTTCTGTGTGATCGTGAAGGCGTTGACTTGATGTTTGATGAATTTCCCGCATAGGTACT
>JAOUGQ010000411.1 GCA_029865515.1 Nitrospirota bacterium | reverse complement strand
GGAAGGATTTTTGGTCATTTGAGGAATTAAGTCAAATCGTTAGCATTCTTTGGCTGCTCTTTTTTGACCATACCTTTTGGTCTGGGTGAATGGGAAAATTCTTAATAGAAAGATCGAACTTAAAGAAAGGGGAACGAAAGGATTGATGGCCGGGGAGAACTGTCAACAGGATCGGCAAGCAATCTTGCGAGGTTTATTGAGAGAGGTTGGGATGGCGGAAAAACGTACAGCCCAGAGATCGTGGTGCCGAGGGCGTGAGGGTCTTATTAATGATAGCTTTCAGCGTCGGTTGGAAATTTCCCGCATTCAATTTCTTCTTTATACCGCCGGAGCGCCTGCAGGGCATCCGCCTTCAGATGAGCATAGGGCTTGACGAATTTCGGGACGAAATCATCGAAGAGGCCTAACAGATCATAGAGCACCAACACCTGCCCATCACACCCCTGCCCGGCTCCAATCCCAATGGTCGGAATCAAAAGGGCTTCGGTAATGCGTTGCGCTAATCCGGCCGGCATACATTCCAGGACCACCGCGAAGGCCCCGGCGGCTTCCAAGGCCTTGGCATCACCCACAATGGCTTCAGCTTCTTCCCGGCCTTTTCCCTTGACCGTATACCCGCCTGATTGATTGACCGACTGTGGGGTCATACCCAGGTGACCCATGACCGGAATGCCAAAACGGGTCATGGCCTCCACTCGATCGATCACCGGCGCTCCGCCCTCCATTTTCACAGCAGCGGCCCCCGCTTGTAGAAATCGGCCCGCATTCCGCACGGCGTCTTCCACGCTGGCTTGGTAGGACATAAACGGCATGTCTCCAATCACCAGCGCCCGTTGGGCAGCCTGGGCCACCAACCGCGTATGATAGAGCATGTCTTCCATGGTCACGGATAAGGTATTGGGCTTGCCTTGCACAACCATGCCAAGAGAATCGCCAACAAGAATGACGTCAAGCCCGGCTTGCTCCACGATCCGCGTGAACAGCGCATCGTAGGCTGTCACGACCGTTAACTTTTTGCCCTGTTTCTTATATTGTTGAAATTCCGGAATCGTCATGTTTGCCAAATTCTGTGTGACGTGAGCGTTATTTGCCAGCAGTCCGTTTGGCTGATTCCAACGTGTTTTGCAGCAGCATGGCGATCGTCATCGGACCAACCCCACCGGGAACCGGGGTGATCCATCCCGCTCGCTCCTTCACCCGATCAAAATCCACATCTCCGACTAACTTCCCATCGGCCAACCGATTAATGCCCACATCAATGACAACTGCTGCCTCTTTCACCATGTCTGCGGTGACAAACAGGGGTTTCCCGATGGCCGCAATCAGAATGTCGGCCTCACGAGCCACACCGGGAAGATCTTTAGTACGCGAATGACAGATGGTGACGGTAGCATGCCGATGTAAGAGCAACATGGCCACGGGTTTTCCCACTATGTTACTTCGCCCAATCACCACCGCTCGTTTTCCGGCAATGTCTTGTCCGGTCGAATCAATCATCTGAATCACCCCTTTAGGGGTACAGGGAATAAACACCGGTTCCCCTCCAACCAGACGCCCGACATTGACCGGGTGGAACCCGTCGACATCTTTTTCAGGGGTGACAGCCTGCAAAATCGCTTGACTGTCAATGCCCGGAGGGAGGGGGAGCTGGACCAGAATGCCATGAATACGCGGATCGACGTTTAATTGCCGGATCAGCTTCAATAATGCCTCTTGGGTGGTTGAAGCTGGCAGACGATGTTCCTCGGGATAGAGCCCGGCTTTTTCACAAGCGATTTTCTTATTCTTTACGTAGACAGCTGAGGCCGGATCATCTCCCACCAAAATTGCCGCTAAGCCGGGCTTGATTCCCGTGTCTTTTTCGAGAAGGCTGACTTCTTCAGCAATACCCTCTCGAATCGTCTGGGCGAGCGCTTTGCCATCAATTATTTGTGCAGGCACTTGGACTCCCTTACCTGGAAATGGTTACGCAGTGCATAAGGAGGTTCAACGATATCAGGCAGAGAAAAACTTCGTCAACGGAATGGCTTCATCACCCTTCAAGCACCCTTCCTTGACACCCTACAAAAACGTCACTTACCATGACCACGTAAGCTTTTCCTTCATGACATCCCTTGTAACCCTGATCGTCCTCATTGTCTCAGCGAAAGTTCGGTTAAGCCCATGACACTACAATGTCTTTCTCCCTGTCTAAGGATCGTGATACTCACCAGCTGTTTGGTGCTGGGGTGGTCTTCGGTCCACGCCGATCAGGTGGCTAATTTAGCTTCCCCGCAAAGCATGATTGCCGATCAAGGGCAAGTGTATTTCATCGCCAATGCGAACGGCGACCCGGGGACACGGGAAAATGCAGGCTTTATCAGTAAGGTCACTCATGAGGGAAAGATCATCGATCTCCATTTTATCCAAGGTGGTAAACAATCGGTCACACTCAATTCTCCCAACGGGATGGCCATTGTGGGTTCTGTCTTATATGTGGCTGACCTGGACGTGGTGCGAGGATTTGACAAAGAAACTGGACAGTCCCTCCACACCATTCCCTTTACACAGTTTCACAGTCAATCACTCACCGGCTTGGCAGCCGATTCTCAAGGCCGGCTATACGTCTCTGATTCCAATTCCAATACCATTTATCAGATTGACCCCAAGCACGATCATGCCGTGACAATATTTGCCCAGC
>JAOUGQ010000109.1 GCA_029865515.1 Nitrospirota bacterium | reverse complement strand
CAAGAGATCAAAGGCCGCCCCCATTTGCTGGTCTAACACTTTGACGTAAAACGCCGTGGCCTCATGAGTCGTAAAGGCATTCATTTCCCCGCCCAAGGCATCGATTTCATTGGAAATTTGTGAAGCGGTCCGCTTTCGCGTGCCCTTGAACATCATATGCTCAATGAAATGGGATAAGCCTGCTTCGCCTTTTTCCTCGTAACGGCTTCCAACCGTGGCCCACACCCCTAAGGCAACGGATTTCAACGATGACATCCGCTCCAGGACAACCCGGACTCCGTTATCCAATACCACTTTTTTATACATGTTGCGGCACTCAGGAAGGCTTAGGAGGTGAGTTGATCTTTGTCAGCCTGTTCGGCCATGGCATCTTTTCGACTGAGACGGATTTTGCCTTGCCGATCGATTTCCAGGACTTTGACAAGAATCTGTTCGCCTTCGGAAATTTCGTCCGTGACCGATGCCACGCGGTGAGGAGCCAGTTGTGAAATGTGCACGAGTCCATCCATACCCGGGAGAATCTCCACAAAGGCACCAAAATCCACAATCTTTCGAACCGTACCAAGATAGATTTTCCCAATCTCCGCTTCTTCGACGATCCGCATAACCATCTCTGTCGCTTTTTTCGCCGACTCCCCGTCTACCGCCGCAATCGTTACCACTCCGGAGTCATCGACATTTACTTTCACTCCACAGTCCGCAATGATACTGCGAATCATTTTACCGCCTGGCCCGATGACATCGCGGATCTTATCCTGCTTGATCTGGATAGTGGTGATACGTGGCGCATAGGCTGCCAATTCAGTACGAGGGACCGTCAAACATTCATCCATTTTTCCGAGGATGTGCAATCGCCCCTCACGAGCCTGCGCCAAGGCCTGCCGCATCAGCGCAGGAGTAATTCCCGCAATCTTAATATCCATTTGTAAGGCCGTGACTCCATCCCTTGTTCCTGCCACTTTGAAATCCATATCGCCCAGATGATCTTCCATCCCTAAAATATCTGAAAGGATGGCCACGCCCCCCTGCTCCAAAATTAATCCCATCGCAATTCCTGCCACCGGTTTCTTGATAGGCACGCCCGCATCCATCATCGCTAAGGCACCTCCGCAAATCGTGGCCATCGAGGAGGAGCCGTTCGATTCCAGAATGTCCGAGACAAGGCGAATGGTATACGGAAACTCCTCCTTGGTGGGAAGCACGGCCGCTAACGCCCGTTCGGCCAATTTGCCATGCCCGACCTCCCGCCGTCCCGGACCACGAAGCATTTTGGCTTCACCCACGCTAAAAGGGGGGAAATTATAATGCAACATGAACGACCGGAAATATTCTCCTTCCAGCGCATCAATCCGTTGCTCATCATCCGAGGTCCCCAAAGTCACGACAGCCAACGCTTGCGTTTCCCCACGGGTGAACAAGGCAGAACCATGCGTACGAGGAAGAATTCCTGCCTCAGAGGTTATAGGACGAATGTCGGACAATCCCCGCCCATCAGCCCGGGTCTTTTTTTCGAGAATCATTCTTCTGACTTCAGAGTACTCCAAGTCAGCAAAAACTTTTTTGACCTTGGCTTTCCGTTCGGCATCTTCCCCTGCAACCGTCTCAATGGCTTCTTGCAGGATCTGGGTAAACCGGTCCTGGCGTTCCGCCTTGCCCGGGATATACATGGCTTCGCAAATGGGCCCAGCCGCTACCTTGCGCATGGCTTGCTCGATATCCGAGTCTATGGCTACCACCGGCAAGACCCGCTTGGGTCTTCCTGCTTTAGCCTGTAATTCTTCAATTTTGGCGACAATAAGCTTGATTTCCCGATGCGCCAGTTCAATGGCATCAATCATCGTGTCTTCCGAGAGTCCATCCGCACCAGCCTCAACCATCATCACCGCATCCTTGGTTCCCGCCACCACCAGGTTCAACTCACTCACCTCCAGAGCGTTCTTGTCTGGATTGACCACAAACTGTCCGTTCACCCTTCCGATTCTCACGCCTGCCAATGGTCCGGAGCCGGGAATATCAGAAATGGCCATAGCTGCCGACGCCGCGACAATGCCGATCACGTCCGAAGACATGGTCTGATCGATGGAGAGCACCGACACAATGATCTGAGTTTCATAGAAGTACCCTTCCGGCATTAACGGTCGAATGGGCCGGTCGATAAGTCGGCTGGTTAACACCTCCTTTTCGCTGGGAGCCCCTTCCCGCTTGAAAAACCCGCCAGGAATTTTCCCGGCCGCGTAGGCTTTTTCTTGATAGTTCACCGTGAGAGGCAAGAAATCGGCATCGGGCTTCAAAGTCTTTGAGGCCACCGCCGTAGCCAATACCACGGTATCCGCATAGGTCGCCAACACGGCGCCATCCGCTTGCTTGGCCATTCGACCGGTTTCTAAGCGAAGCGGGCGGCCACCAACTTCCATTTCAACGATATGAATCATATTTCAACCTTTCTGATCCTGTAGTGGATATATTGATATGGAGTCTGGGAGTTCGCTTCGCATTGAGAACCGGGCAATGACTCGCCCATCTCATTGATTCTGCTCACCCTAGTACGTGTGACCTGGCTTATTTCCGTATGCCTAATGCCGCAATGATAGCTTGGTATTTTCCCTCGTCTCGCCGCCGCAAATAATCTAATAACTTTCTTCGTTTGCTCACCATTCGCAAAAGACCCCGTCGAGAATGGTGGTCTTTTTTGTGCGTTTTAAAATGTTCAGTCAAACTCGTAATTCTATTCGTCAACAAGGAAATCTGCACTTCAGAAGAACCCGTATCCTTGTCATGAATCCGATGCGATTCGATTGCAGACGTTTTTTGTTCGTTCGTTAAGCCCATAGCTCCTCCTTCAGTCTCCTCATGTATGCATGAGTCCAGTAAGATATTCCTTCTACGAATGTGGTTTTATTGATGACCGTGAATGACCTGTTCCAATTATTCTAGGCAAACACTGTTTCAATGGCTAATACCGGATCTCCCTTGCCTGCCTGAAAAACAGGTCCTTTTCCAAGAGCAAGCAATTGTCCATCCTTCTGTTTCACTCTCACTCTTTTTTCTCCTCCAGGAAGAATTCGGGATTCCTCGCTCGCCTTAAAAACGCGATTCCAGGAGATGGCATTCCCATGAAGAACCTTTCGAGCATCGTCCCCGTCGACTTCCACAGCGGGAAACCCTTCTAATGCCTGGTCTAAGCTCCAAAATGCCCCATCCAGGTGGGAAAATTCAAGTCCTCCCCTCAAGGACTCGACCTCAAGAGCCTGATCAATATGGATAGGCCCCACCCGCCGACGTTGAAGCCATTTCAAATGTCCACCCACCTGCAATAAGTCCCCGATATCCGCACAGATAGTCCGAACATAGGTTCCCTTGGAACACACGACCCGAAAGGCCACCTCTGGGATTTCCACCCGTTGTATCTCCAAATCATGGATCACGACTGTTTTGGCCGGTCGGTCAACCGTTTGACCTTTCCTGGCTTTTTTATATAAGGGTTGTCCCCCGATTTTAACGGCAGAATACATTGGCGGCACTTGCTGGATAGACCCCTGGAACGTCGCAAAAACCGAACGTATGTGATCCTCTGTCAGTGATTCCACTGGCGATTCCTGTAAAACCCTACCCCAGGCATCTTGGGTGTCAGTCCGTTGGCCTAATTGAAGAACAGCGGCATACTCCTTTTCCCAACCCAACAGATACTGAGAAATCTTCGTTCCTTTGCCAAGCAAGACCGGCAACACCCCTGTCGCGTGTGGATCCAAGGTCCCCGCATGCCCAACTTTCTCAATGCCCAACACTGACCGGATCCGTTGCACCACATCATGCGATGTCCATCCATCGGGCTTATTCACGTTTAGGACTCCATGTAAGGACATCCTCTGGGCTTCCTTGCCGGCTTCAGAATGGTGGATGCAAGAAACTACTGGGGTCATCAATAGATTACGCTTTCGTTCTTTTTAGGAGAGAGGCAATGGCCCGGGTTCCCCGGGTTCCTCATGAAGAGAATCCAGCAATTTTTCAATCCGATTACCATACTCCGCGCTGGTATCTCGAAAAAATACTAATTCCGGGGTATACCGCAAGTTGAGCCTCCGGCCCAATTCCGTTCGAATAAATCCCACAGCACTTTTGAGCCCAGGGCCGGTTACTTGGTCAAAATGGTCTTGATCCAAAGCCGTCACGTACACTCGTGCGATCTTGAGGTCGGCCGTCACCGTCACATCCGTCACCGTCACGAATTGGATGCGTGGATCCTTGATTTTTCTAGAAAGAATCTCTGCCACTTCCATCCGGATTTGATCAGCAACCCGCGTTGCACGACTGACATTTGTTTTTGCCATGGCTTGAAAAATCAACGGGAGCTTATAAGACTTCAATCTGAGATCGTACAAGCTCAAGAGAGGGAGTGGCTCGAATAAGGTTGAGAACCTGATCTAAGATCTGATTGACCCTTCCCGTGTCATTAGCCACACACGCAATCCCCAGAATGGCTTTTTGCCAAAGGTCGTGTTCATCAATTTCAGCGACCGAAATGTTGAACCGGTTCCGTAATCGGGTCGTCAGACTTGAGAGAACCTGGCGCTTGCCTTTCAGCGATTGAACATCTGGAATGTGGAGTTCGACCGTGCATAACCCGACCATCATCCCCATTCAGACTTCCCTTATTGCCCCGGCGTTATAATTTCGCGGCTTCCTCCTCCAACACATAGGCCTCAAGCACATCTCCGACTTTTAAATCATTGAAATTTTCAATCCCGATTCCGCATTCATACCCCTGCTGGACTTCACGCGCATCATCCTTGAATCGTCTCAACGACCCGATTTTTCCTTCATAGATGGTCACCTGATCACGAACAACCCTCACCTTAGTGGCTGCACGAGATATGGACCCATCATTGACGTAACAGCCGGCAATGGTACCCATTTTGGGAACAGAAAACAGCTGCCGAACCTCTGCATGACCCATGACTCGCTCTTTGATCGTCGGGGCCAACAGCCCCTCGGCTGCGGAACGAATATCATCCAGGACATTATAGATAATGTTATACAATCGGATTTCCACACCTTCGCGCTCAGCAATATTGGCCGCCTTAGAATCCGGCCGCACATGGAATCCGATGATAATCGCCTTTGACGCGGCGGCTAACAGCACATCGGATTCGTTGATACCTCCTACTCCACTATGAATGAGCTTGAGTTTCACCGCGTCCGTAGAAATCTTCAGGAGTGCATCCGCTAAGGCCCCCACCGATCCTTGCACGTCCGCCTTAATCAGCAGCGGCAATTCCTTGATTTCCCCGTCCTTGGATTCTGCATAAAGTTCCTCCAGCGTTCTTCTGGACGTAGCCGCAAGACCAACATCTTTTTGCTTTTGATGCCGTGCCTGGGCAATTTCCCGCGCAGCCCGTTCATCCTTCACCACGATCAATTGATCCCCGGCTTCGGGAACCCCCAATAAGCCGATGACTTCAACCGGTATGGATGGCCCGGCCTCTTTCAACCGTACACCTTTATCGGATGTCAGGCCACGCACCCGGCCACTCACCGACCCCACCACAAATGTATCTCCGATTCGTAAGGTTCCCCCTTGAATCAATACAGTGGCAACCGGCCCACGCCCCTTATCCAGCTTCGCTTCCAACACGACCCCACGGGCAGAACACGTGGAATCACCTTTTAATTCCATCATTTCCGCCTGAAGTAACAGCATGTCGAGCAGTTGGTCCAACCCCTTATTTTGTTTGGCCGATACTTCAACGAAAATGGTTTGGCCTCCCCACGCCTCGGGTTGCAGACCGTACTCCGCTAAACTTTGCTTGACCCGATCGGGGTTTGCCCCGGGTTTATCAATTTTATTCACCGCCACAATGATTGGCACATTAGCCGCTTGCGCATGATTAATGGCTTCAATTGTCTGAGGCATTGGCCCATCGTCTGCCGCCACGACTAACACCACAATATCGGTGACCTGAGCCCCGCGCGCCCGCATAGCCGTGAATGCTTCATGGCCCGGCGTATCCAGGAAGGTCACCCCACGTTCACCGGCCTTCACAAACGACGCACCAATATGCTGAGTAATTCCACCCGCTTCCTGGTCAGTCACTTGCGTCTTCCGAATGGCATCCAATAATGATGTTTTGCCATGGTCGACATGTCCCATGACCGTCACAACAGGAGCGCGGGGCTCTAACTGTTCATGTCCTCCGCCCTCCAGCACTTCCTCCAAGAGGGCTTCGCCTCCCTTGGGAGCCACCGCTTCAACAGCAAGGCCGTACCCCTCGGCAATGAGCACCCCCGCATCCAAATCCATGGGTTGATTGAGGGTTTTCACGATGTTCAAATCCATTAATTTCCGAATAATTTCCGTTGGCTTTTGACCTATCACTTCCGCGAAATCTTTCACGGATATCCCAGCAGTGACCTTCATAACTTTTTTCCGGGGTTTCGTAATTTCACCCACCGTAGTCGGTTGAACCTGACGGGCACGTTCTTCACGCCGTAACGTCGGCAATGGCCGAAGGTCTTGCCAGACAGCCGCATCCTCAAAACGGGCGGCAAAGAGATCCTCATCCTTGACCCTCGCAGTCTTTTTGGGCTTTTTTACCTTTTCTTCTGTGGAAATCTCCCGGGGTGGAGGGACACCTTTTTTGTCGAGCTTCCCCTCTATTTTTTTCTCTTTTTCACCTGCCTTTTCCGCAGGAAGAACAGCAGATTTGCTCTCTTCGGTGACGGTAATTGGCACGCCGGAACCAGCAGCGGCTTCCCCTTCCAAGGACAATGGACCAGAGACCTCTTGGAGAGATTCCAGGGCCGATTCGCTTGTGGTCGCCCCCAGGACCTGTGGCGTCTCTAATTGTGCCCCGAGTTCTACTCTTGTGGTCGGTAACTCCCCCACTCCCTCTTCATGGGTTGAGGGGATTTCCTCCATCTCCGATAGGAGTTCCTCTTCCGTTTTTTTCTTTTTAATAAGAATGTGTTTCTTTTCGGCTTTCTTGGGTTCTTCGGGCACCGATTCAGATCTGAGCTTCCCTGAAGACGAGGAATCTTTTTTCAGTAGCCGCCCCCCCTCAGCCTTTTTCCCAACGGTATCCCCTGAAAGAGCTGCCTCACGAGGCTTGGTCGTGGATTCGGGTGTTTTACCTAGAATAACATCCATCGCCCACTGGGCCGCATCATCTTCCACCGCATTACTATGGGAAGTGACCTGAATCCCGAGTCGCACCAATTCAGGTATAAGCACGCGGCTTTCCATCCCAAGCTTTTTGGCTATTTCATGAACTCTCATGCACGTCCTTTACTGTGAAGCAGTGTCCCTTGATGACGAACCCGGCTCTGCTTCCGTTTGCAGCACTGCTGAATTCTCCATGACTCCCTCTTCGGGTTCCTCCGTTTGCACGGAATTTCCCACCGGCTCTTCTGTAATCTGCGCAGCCTCTTCAGCCAGGGCGGCTTTGATTTCCCGATCCCGTTCAAGCTTCTGCTTTTCATATTCAGTGGCACTTATAATATCAATCTTCCAACCCGTCAATTTGGCCGCTAATCTCACATTTTGTCCATTTTTCCCGATCGCCAAGGAGAGCTGAGAATCGGCGACCACCACTAAAGCCGATTTCTTTTGTTCATCAATTCCCACCTTTTCAATGGAAGCAGGATTTAACGCTTCACCAATAAACACCCGTGGATCGTTGGTCCAGGGAATGATATCAATTTTTTCACCGTGCAATTCACGAACAATAGCCTGGACCCGTGAACCTTTAACTCCGACGCACGCGCCAACCGGATCAACCGCCTTATCGCGAGAGGCCACCGAAATTTTCGTTCGGTCACCAGGCTCACGAACCACCCCTTTAATTTCAACTATTTTCTCTGCAATTTCAGGCACTTCCAGGCCAAAAAGCTTCACCACAAATTGCGGATGGGCTCGCGATAAAATAACCTGCACGTCTTTGGGAGTTCGTCGAACTTCTAAAAGCAGCGCACGAACCCGATCGCCACGTCGATGAGTTTCACGAGGAATCTGCTCCTGAATCGGCAAAAGGGCTTCCGTTTTTCCAATGTCGACAAGGTAATTTCGACGCTCTTGGCCCAGAATGACGCCATGAACCAATTCCCCTTCTTTTTTGGAATACTCCCGTTCAATGGATTCCCATTCCGCCTCTCGGACTTTTTGGCAAATGACCTGCTTCGCGGCTTGTGCAGCAATTCGTCCAAATTCTTCCAAATCAATGAGAGAGCCGATTTCATCCCCCATTTCCGCTTCTTCATCAATCCGCCTGGCTTCTTCCAATGAAATCTCCGTTTGGGAATCCAAGACGTTCTCCGCAATCGTCTTTTTCTTCACAATGGAAATTTCACCGGTTTCCGAATCTATATCGACTTGAATATTTTCGCCATGTCCAAATCGCTTTTTCGCGGCCGTGAGAAGAGCTGACTCCAACGCCGCAATGACTTTGGCCTTATCAATGCCTTTCTCCCGACCAATTTGATCAATGACCAACATTAATTCACTTTTCATATTATTCCTCGCAACGCACGATGAACGGTTCAATCGGACATGGGCAATTAGTGCACACTTCCCAAAAACGCTAGATTTTGATCTCTAATCTCGCTTTAACAATATCAGCCCACGCCACACATATTTCTCCCGTATTGTTGCTTTGCTCATCTATCAAATGAATCCCCGTATCTGTCACGGTTGTCAATCGCCCCAAGATCACCGAATGCTTATTCATCGGGTTCCTCAGCGTGACTCGAAGAAGTTCGCCCACCACCCGCTGAAAATCTCTTGGCTCCCTCAGCGGTCGATCTAACCCTGGCGAAGAAACCTCAAACCGGCACATCGAATGCTCTGGGTGCAGAACCTCCCATGTTCGACGCAGAGATTGATGGAATTGTTCACAGTCTTCAATTCCTACTCCCCCTTTTTTATCAAGAATCAGTCGAACCAAAGGGTTGGCGGGTCTCCCAGTGCACTGAACCTCGAGAATTTCTACTCCTAAGGCTCGAGCAATAGGTTCGCCTACTTGGCGAATAGTCTGCTCAAGATTTTCAGCCGTGAAGGCCACCAGAATTCCTCACTACTAGCGGCCAGAAGTAAAGACCAAAAAAAAGTGGGCTCACGCCCACTCTACTCAAAAATAACCTAGCACTTTCCTTTTTTAAAGGCAAGAGGTCAACCGACAAACCTCAATCCCCA
>JAOUGQ010000409.1 GCA_029865515.1 Nitrospirota bacterium | reverse complement strand
TGGCCACGACTAAGACAGCAAGACCCACTGCCGGAATCCGGGTCACTCCCGCTAGGACAGGAATGCCCAGCATCAAATACGACCCGGCCTTTTCGGCTTTCTGCGCGAGTTTGATCAGGTGCGTTCGATCTTTTAAGAATGCATAGCCCTCATGATCTTGCAAGGCATGACCCACTTCATGTGCCGCGATGACCGCTGCGGTGAGGGATTTTCCGCTGTAATGTCTCGGGTTCAGACCGACGACTTTGGTTTCGGGGTTGTAATGGTCCCCCATCGGCGTGGGTTCCACACGAACTTGTTGGAGACCAAACCGATTGAGCAAATGACGCGCTAACTCCCCGCCCGTTCCCCCAAGATCCTCACGGTGTTGACGGTATTGGCGGAAGACATACCATACCCAGAGTTGGGGTCCCAACACGACAATCATGAGCAGAAGAAACAGAAGAATCATGCGCATGGAATCACTCTATCTCCCCCCTACCCTGCTTTACAAAGGAAAGGATCGTTCCTTGCGTTTTTCTCTTGGGGAACACCCAACGGTGTTTGAGATAGGTCTTTTTTCTTTACGAGGAGCACGACACAATAACCGATGGTTCGCCGGGAGGCGGAGGCACGGCATAGGCTTCCCTGCCGGGTTGTTCGGTAAACGGATCACTCAGCAGGTTCAACAACCGATCAATTTCCGAATAGTCCTTCTGCTGGACGGCTTGTGTGATGGCCCGCTGCGCGAGATGGTTGCGAAGGATGTACTTGGGATTCACATGGTCCATTCCGGCTTGGCGTTCCTCGTCACAGCTTTTTTCCGCCCGAAGCCGTTCCCGATACCGTGCGGTCCAGTCATCAAACGCTTCCCGGTGGAGGAATTGGTCTCGTAGCTCGGACGGCACCGAAAGACTCTCTTGTTGAAAGGTTCCCAACGCCCGGAAGAAGGTGGTGTAATCCACACGGCTGGAGTCCATGAGATTCAACAGATCGTTCACAAGTTTGTCATCTCCTGCGTGCGCTTCGACCAGCCCAAGCTTGGCCCTCATCAATTCGGCATATTTCCCTAGCATCGCCTTTTCATACACCTCTGGAATCGCGTTTACTTCGGCTTCTTCCACGAACGGTGACAACGCCCGTGCCAGAGCACGAATATTCCAATAGCCGATGTCGGGTTGGTTCTGGAAGGCATACCGCCCATGATGGTCTGAATGATTGCAAATGAATGTCGGATCGTAGCGCTCCATAAATCCGAATGGGCCGTAATCCATCGTCAACCCCAGGATGGACATGTTATCGGTATTCAGGACGCCATGGGCCCATCCCACAGCTTGCCATTGGGCCACGAGATGCCCGGTACGAACCGCCACCTCCTGCAGCAGCCTGGCATACTTATCCTCTGCTTCCACCACATGCGGATAATGATGTTCGATGACATAGTCTGCCAGCGTTTTCAAATATTCGTGTTGGCGGCGGTAGTAAAACACTTCAAAACTGCCAAACCGCACATGGGTCGGCGCCATCCGGAGCAGCATGGCGCCCGGTTCCGGCGTTTCCCGCCAGACCACTTCTTCCCCGGCCACAATACACAGGCTGCGAGTGGTGGGAATCCCTAAGCCATGCATGGCTTCACCACACAAATATTCCCTGATGGTGGAGCGCATCACCGCGCGACCATCGCCATCGCGTGAGAATCGCGTCAGTCCCGCGCCTTTCAATTGCAGCTCCCACCGCTCCCCTTTTTGGGTTCGCACCTCTCCCAGCATAATGGCCCGCCCATCGCCGAGCTGCGGCACGTAATGCCCGAATTGATGTCCCGAATACAACATGGCAATCGGATCGCTGCCCGGCAATAGCTTGGCCCCGCAGAAATATTCCGCAAACTCCGGCCTCATAAATTCCTGAGGATCTATATTCAGCAAATCCGCTGCACCAGGGTTGATACTCACGACATGTGGATTGGGAAAGGGCGTGGGCTTGACCCGTTCATGGAACACGTCAGGTAAGGAGGCATATGTATTATGGAATTGGAGATCTTCAAGTGTGTTCATGTGGACATTATCTCCGGTCACCACTTCTTCCACAAGCTACGGCCTCAGCTAGCTGGTACTTATGAAGCATGGTATGGTTTGGAGAACGCACGTTGCCCCCCAGGAAAATGGGAGATAATCGGCCTATTCCTCTTTGGTGATTTATGTCTCAATCCGCACATATTCATGGACAACTCATACGGTCTTTTTTGCTATGTGCCATGATTGTGGTGAGTGTATTCGGGTGTTCACGAGATCAGCATGATCATCCCGACCTCACCACAGGAGAACAACTCTTCAATTATCATTGTGCAGAATGCCATGGTGTGCAGGGAACAGGAAACCTGTTTGATGGGATTCCCGCTAATATCCTTACACAAAAAAATCACCAAGGAATCATCACATACATCACCACTGACACCGGGCATGAAAGAAAGATGCCTGTCTTTAGCTCTATGCCTGCTGAGGAAGCCAAGATCATCACTGATCACTTATTCACTCTGCAAAAAACCTACGACAAAAACGGTTCCCAGATTAAGCAGTTACTCATAGAGCCCTAAGTCGCGCCTCACGTGCCATCGCGGGCCGGTCTCACCTCGTTTACCCAGCCATCCCTCAGAGTCCAATCCCTTCTCATTCCAGACATCTGCAATCAGGAATCTTTTGTGACTTTCTGGTATG